>ONVJ01000280.1 GCA_900321265.1 uncultured Eubacteriales bacterium | reverse complement strand
CGGTCACCGGACTTGTCGCAAAGGAGAACATCGTCGGCACGATGGGCATCCTCTACGGCGACTGGACGGGAATCGCAGGCTCCTTCGCGACTAAGATCGCCGGATTCTCCTTCCTCGTCTTCAACCTCCTCTGCGCGCCCTGCTTCGCCGCGATCGGCGCCATAAGGCGTGAGATGAACAACGCGGGATGGACCTGGTTTGCCATCCTGTACGAGTGCGGCTTCGCCTACGCGGTCGCTCTCATGATCAACCAGTTCGGCAACCTCGTCACCGGCAACCTCTCGTCCGGCGCCGGGACCGCGGTGAACGTCGTCGGGCTGATCGCCGCCTTCCTGCTTCTCGGAGGGATGATCTATATGCTCTTCATCAGGAAGTACAGGGAAGCCACGAAGCTCACTCAGGAAGTAAAGATCTGACATCGCGGAGCGGCGGCCGGAATAGTTTTTCCGCCCGCCGCTACCGGAAAAGAAAGGAGTCAGAAGCCATGTTCGCGTGGATCGCGGAAAACGCGCTGACGGTCGCCGTCATCGCGGTCATAATCGTCATCGCGGGTCTCGCCGTTGTCGCTCTTGTCAGGGAAAAAAAGAAAAAGAAGGGCGGCTGCACCGGAAACTGCGCGACCTGCGGAATGGGATGTTCCTGCGGAGAATTAAAAAAAGACAAATAACAAAAAAAGGGGCTGTTAAAAACTCGGTGACAGAGTTTTTAACAGCCCCTTTTGTGGGAAGGGATATTTATTTGCTGTCAAGAGCCGATTTCAGTTCGTCCATAGAGGAATAACCGGGAACCGAAGGATCGGAAAAAATCCGTTTTGCTTCTGCCATTGCGTCAAGGGTTTTTTCAGCATACTGAGGCGGCTCTCCTTCGCCGCCGTCCTCGGCGTAGGCCTTTATGCCCTGCATGCGAGAGACGTCGCGGAAGCCGTCGAGGCCCGCGCGTTTTATCGCGCCGAAGACGCGGTACCTGAGGCCCCGGTTCTCCCGGTCGAGCGCGGCGAGCATCCGCTTCATCTTTTCCCGGTCGGTGTTCCCGTCGGCGGGACAGGTAGATCTCACCACCGGAAAGCCCTCCTTCGACGCCAGGTATCTTATGTCCTTCTCGGGCATGTAGACGAGCGGGCGTATGACCGTGACACCGGTGTTCGACAGATATGTGACCGGGCTGAAGGTCCCGATCCTTCCCTCGTTGAAGAGGTTGAGCATGAAGGTCTCGATGACGTCGTCGAAGTGATGCCCGAGGGCGACCTTATTGCAGCCGGCCGACGCGGCGAAGCCGTTGAGGGCTCCACGGCGCATCTTGGCGCAGAGCGAGCAGGGATTCGGCTCCTTCCTGACGTCGAAGATGATCTTGGATATCTCTGTCTTCAGCACCCTGTATTCGACGCCGAGGCCGCGGCAGTATTCCTCCACCGCAGAAAAATCGGTGTCGGGCAGGCCGATGTCAACCGTCACCGCGAGGATGGAGAATCTTTTCGGATAAAACCGCGAGAGGGCGGCGAGTCCGGTCAGCAGTGAGAGGGAATCCTTGCCCCCCGAAACGCCGACTGCGACTTTGTCGCCATCTTCGATCATCGAATAGTCGTCGACGGCCCTCCGTATGTAACTCAGCAGTCTTTTTGTGTCTGACATGAGAAAAGCAGCTCCTCCAGATCTTTCGGGGTCTCAAGGTAGTGTGAGGCGTTATCGCGCATGAAAAGGCGTGTCGACCGCGCAGATTCGGCCCAGCCTGCGTATGCGAAATCGCAGCCGGCGGCTGCCGCCATATCGTATCCGTGCTTCAGATCGTCGACGACGAGGATGTCGGAAGGCGAGCAGCCGAATCTTTCGGTCAGGTCGGCGAGAGGGAAGGGGGAGGGCTTGCGGCGGAGCGGATCGTCGTCCCATGCGTAGATAACGTCGGGAAGAGTTCCGAACCTCGCGTTCCAGTCGCGTCTGATCGTCTTTTCCACCGAGTGCGATACGACGGCGACGACGCCTCCGGCGCGCCGCTGGGCCTCGACGATCCCGCGGATGCCGTCGACGCCGGTGGGAACGGTCGCCTCGCCGAATCTCTTCCAGTTCGCGACCTCGAAGACCATCTCCTCCTCGTTGAAGCGGAGGATCTTCCTGCACAGGTCGTCAAAGCCGGGGTCGAAGCAGAGCTCCATGAACTCGTCGTAGGTGAAGGTGACGCCGGGACGGAGCTTCGACAGGGTGTCGACGAAGGCAGGCCAGTTGATCTCGGGAGTCGAGTGGACGCTGGTGTCGTCGTGATCAAGGACGAGTATTCTGTATTTTGTTCCTGTTTTCTGTGTCGTGTTCATATCTGAAAGCTGCATTTTTCGTAGACCGACTGCGCCCGGGCGGTCATCCTTCTCGGAGATCCGTCGGCGGGTGCGTCGTATATGATGAAGGGAGGAGCCGTTTCGAGTCCCGGCGCTCCTCCGAGGATCCCCTCGCAGAGAATGAGCGAGGGAGGGGATACCGTGTCGGGAAAAACTGCGGTCATCCGCTTCGGCTCGATCCCCGACTGTCTCATCGCGGCGAAGAGATCGGGCAGCCTCGCCGGGCGGAAAACGCAGAAGAAGGAGCCCCTGTGATTGAGCAGCCGGGCGGCGGCGGCGCAAAAATCGGCGATCCCGCCGTTGTTCTCGTGGCGCGCGTCGTCGGCCTCGGGATCGCTGTTTTTCATTCCGGGGTGGGCGATATAGGGAGGGTTGGCGACAACGGCGGAAAACCTTCCGCCGACGTCGGGGTCGGTGTATTTCATCGTCCTGATGTCGCGGCAGAGGATACGCAGGCTGCCGTCCAGACCGTTTATGACCGCGGCTCTTGCGGCCGCGTCGGCCGACGCGGGGTTAAGCTCGGCGCCGACCACATCCTCAGACTTGCCGTATCCGGCAAGCAGCAGGGAAATCACGCCCCTGCCGCAGCCGAGCTCGCAGATCCTGCGCGACGGCCTTGCGTAGGAGGCGAGCAGCCATGCGTCGGTCCCCCAGGAGAGACCGGTCCCGTTCTCTATTACAGATATCCTTCCGGCCGCGCTGAACCTTTCGCCTTCGCGCAGCGCCGCAAAAGAGGTTGATCCGTCTGACACCTCGATCCTCCTTTCTTACATTTCAAAAACAAAAGGCCGTCCGCATCCCTGCGTCGGCCTCGGTAACACGGCTCTCGCGCCGAGAAAAATCGCGGGGGGTGTTAAAAACCCGCGAGGCGAGTTTGCTGACACCCCCCTGTTCTGTTTACGGAATTATTCCTCGGGCTTCGGTGCCTCGACGGGGCAGACCCCGGCGCAGGTTCCGCAATCGATGCACTTATCGGGATCGATCTCGTATTTTCCGTCTCCCTCGGTTATTGCGCCGACGGGGCATTCATCCGCGCAGGTTCCGCAGCTTATGCAATCATCTGTGATCTTGTACGTCATTTTTCTGTACCTATCCTTTCAAATTAAATCCGATGTCGCGGCGGGGCCGGCTTCAAAGTGACGATACGGAAGTCCGCCGACAATTATATTTTATCACATTTTCCGCGTTTTGCAATAGGTTTTTTAAATTTTTTTTCAAACGCCTTTTCAATTTCCGTTCCGAGGCGGTTCGGTACCCGGACGGCCGGCGTCCGCGGCATCCTCACGGGAGGCTTTTTCCGAGCCGAATTCGTCGCCTTGGCCGTCGCCGTTGGCATTTGCTTTGGCGTTGCTTTCGGCTTCTCCGTCTTCTCCCGCCGCGAGCTTCAGTATCCTGATGTCATCGGCTCGGTAGAGCTTCGGGGCCTCCTCACGGCCGGTCAGTCTGACTCTGACGAGCCGGGACATCGGCCGGAGCTCGGTGACCGTCCCCTGTCCGTCGGGCGTCTCGACGACCGATTCCACCGTCGGAAGGGAGGCAAGCTCCTCGTCATACGCCTGCTGCTCGAACTTCAGGCAGCACATCAGCCTTCCGCAGAGCCCGGATATCTTCGACGAAGTCAGTGCGAGGCCCTGCTCCTTCGCCATCTTTATCGTTGCCTGCGCGTATCCGGGGAGGAAGGAGGCGCAGCAGATCGGGCGTCCGCAGAGACCGTTCCCGCCGAGCATCTTCGCCTCGTCGCGGATGCCGATCTGGCGGAGCTCGATCCTGGTGTGGAAGGCAGCGGCGAGATCCTTTACAAGCTCCCTGAAATCGACACGCTGTGCGGCGGTGAAATAGAATATGAGCTTGGCGTTGTCGAAGGTGTACTGGGCGCCGACGAGCTTCATGTCAAGGCCTCTGGCGGCGATCTTCTCAAGGCAGATCTTCTCGCAGTCCTTCTCGCGGGAGCGGTTTTCCTTTTCGTGCGCCATGTCGGCCTCTGAAGCCTTGCGGATAACGGTCTTGAGCGGCTGGACTATCCTGTCTTCGGGGACAAGGCGGTTGGGAAGGCCCACCTCGCCCATTTCCGCCCCGCGCGCAGTCTCGACTATCGCGAAGTCTCCCTGTTCGAACTTTATCCCTCCCGGCGAGAAATAGTAGAGCTTGCCGCTCTGAGGGAAGCGGATACCTACGATCTCGGTGCCGCTCTCAGGAGCGGTGTTTCTTGCCGCGAGGTCGGCGGGAAGGGCGAAGACGTCGTCAAGCGTGGGATCGGGGGGCATCGAATCGATCAGACGGTCGTCCTTTTCGGTATCGACGCGGTAGCCGAAGGGTGACAGATCCTCGTCTTTCCGGAAAAATCCGGTATCGGCATCATCGAAAAAGGACTCTCCTGTCAGGGCAGATTCGTCCGCCTTGTATTCCTCGCTTTCCTCGGCAGGCTTTTTTCTGTCGCGGTCGAAGTTTCTGCGGTCGCGGCGTTTTCCGTCCTTCTGGTTCCTGAAGTCCTGCCTTGTGCCGTTTTCCCTGTCATGCGAGTTCCCGCGGTCGTCCTGAGAATACTTTTTTCTGTCCTTTGTATTCTCTCTCTGACCCTCATTCTGAGTCTCCTTCGGTCCGGTCCCGCCGCCGTTTCTCAGCGTGTCCTGCTTCTGGGAAGGGGCTTTTTTCTGCTCGGTGCCGGGCATCGGCGCTTTCGGGGGGAGGTTTCTGAATCTGCGGACGTTATCGCCCCTGCCGGATGCGGGATTTGCTGCATTTGCCGCCGGAGCGGCGGTTTCGGCCTCGCCGGTATCGGTCTCGCCGGCGTCATCCTGACCGCGGAGCGGCTTGACGCCTTCGGGGGCGTATTTCTTCCTGCCGCTGTAGAATCTGTTGCTTCTGCGGTCTTTTTTCTTTTTATTGTCAGACATGTTGTGTTCTGTTCCTTTCGTTTGTGTCCCGGGTTCTCCTGCCGGCTACTGAGGTCCTGAGTGTTCCCGGCGGTATCTGCCGGCCCCTTCAGATCATGCGGGCGTCGGTCAGCATCTTCATCAGCGCCAGCCTGACGTTCATGCTTCGCTCGATCGCGTCGGAGGCGCTGTCAGCGGCTTCGATCAGCTCAAGGAGCCTTCCGACCGAGTATCTGTCTGCCAGCTTTGACGCCTCTTCCCTGTCTTCGTAAAAGAGCAGCCCGGCGGACGGCGATTTTTTTATCACCGCAAGGTCGCGGAAGGCCGACCTTATCATTGCGAGCAGCGCGGATGCGGTCTCCCTGTCCTTCACGGTCCCGGGGTCTCCCGCCGTCAGCGACATCGCCTCGCGGCCGAGCCGGGTGTCGCGGCATACCGCGGCAAACCGGGTCGCGGCTTCGCGCAGAGTTTCCGACTGCTCGCTGCCGGTCTCGGGAGCGGCGCCGATCCTGAGAGAGGGAGCGCGGCTTCTGATCGTTTCGAGGAGCAGCCGGCTGTCGGGGCAGAGCAGAAGCAGGACCGCGTAGGATGGCGGCTCCTCCAGCGTCAGGAGAAATGCGTTCTGAGCCTGGACCGTCATCCGGTCGGCGTCTGTGATTATATATATCTTGCGTTCCGCCTCGGACGGATAGAGCCGGATGTCGGATCTTATCCCGCGGACGGCGTCGATGCCTATCGTGCTCCTTCCGTCACCCGCGGAAACGGTTATGACGTCGGGGTTTATCCCTGAGGCGATGTTACGGCAGGAGCGGCAGGTCCCGCAGGGGAGCGGAAGGAGCGGGTCGCCGCGGTTCTCGCAGAGGAGAGCCGACGCGAACGCCGAGGCGAAGAGCGATCTTCCGGCGGCGGTGGATCCCTCGACGGTATAAGCGTGACTTGTCCGGGGAGGCTCGGTGCCGAAGATCCCCCGCAGAGTGCCTGCCAGTCCGGGAT
>ONVJ01000100.1 GCA_900321265.1 uncultured Eubacteriales bacterium | reverse complement strand
TTCATCATAAGTGTGAAGAGAGTCTCGTTCGTATCGAAGAAGGCCTTGAACACCGCCGGGATGACGGCGAATATCACGCCCGCGGCGCAGCAGGCGGCGAACATGATCAGAATGACAAGCCAGTTCGGAAGTGCCGGCGTCAAAAATCTCATAACTCCGATCCCGGCAAGGCAGCTGATCAGCACCTGTCCGTTTGCGCCCATGTTGAAGAATCGCATCTTGAAGGCGGGAACTATCGCCACCGCGAAGCAGAGCATGAGCGCGGTGTCCTGGAGCAGGGTCCAGATGTCGATGAAGGGGCCTTTGATCATCTCGGCGTAGATCTTTACGGGATTCACCCTGACGAGGAGCATTCCGAGTATCCCGGTAAGCAGGACGGCGCAGAGGACCGCGATCCCGCGGATGCCCCAGGCCTTCACCGGAGATATCGAGTTGTTCTTTGAAAGATGGAATATCGGTTCCCGCTTCTGCCCTTTCCGGGCAGCCGGGTCTTCTCTTCTGACGGTCACCGCGGTTCTCCTTTCCATTCCTGACTTTCGCCGATGTTCTCCCACTCTTCATTCGTGAGATTCGAGTCTTTGGCGATGCCGTATTTCTTTCCGCCTTCCTCGCCGGTCAGATCGACGGCGCCCGTCATCATCAGGCCGAGCTCCTCCTTGTTCGTCTTGGCGGCATGGACAACGCCCATGACCCGCCCGTGGCAGAGGACCATTATCTTGTCGCAGAGGGCGAGCATGACGTCTAGGTCTTCTCCGACGAAGAGTATCCCGACGCCCTTCGCCTTCTGCTCGTTGAGTATATCGTAGATCAGATATGACGACCCGATGTCAAGGCCTCTCACCGGATAGGCGGTAACGATGACGTTCGGGCCCGATTCTATCTCCCGGCCGACGAGGACCTTCTGGACGTTTCCTCCCGAGAGCCTCCTGACCGGAGTCTCGGTCGACGGAGTCACGATGTCGAGCTTCTTTATAAGATCGGCGGCTCTTGTCCTCGCCGATTTTCTGTCGACGAAGGGGGTGCGTCCGTCGCCGTAGGTCTTGAGCATCATGTTGTCGGTTATCGAGAAGGAGGGAGCGAGTCCCATGCCAAGCCTGTCCTCGGGAATGTAGGACATCGAAACGCCCTTGCGGATGATCTCGGCGGGCGGAAGTCCGACTATCGATTCTCCCTTGTGTATGATCGCTCCCTTTTCGGGCCGCCGCAGGCCGGCGATCGCCTCGCAGAGCTCCTTCTGGCCGCACCCGGTTATACCCGCGACGCCGAGGATCTCGCCGCCCCGGATATAGAAGCTTACGTCCTTTATCGCCTCACTGCCGTCGTCCGCCTTTATCGTCAGGCCGCGGATCTCGAGCAGAGGCGCAGTGCGGCGGGGCTCGGTGCGGGTGATCTGAAGATCGATCTTTTTCCCGACCATCATCTCTGTGAGCTGCTTTTCGTCGGTCTCAGCCGTCTCGACGGTGCCGATATACTCGCCCTTTCTGAGGATCGAGACGCGGTCTGAGATCGACAGTACCTCGTTGAGCTTGTGAGTGATTATGATGATCGACTTGCCGTCGTCCCTCATCCTGCGCAGTATCGAGAAGAGCTTCTCGATCTCCTGGGGCGTGAGGACGGCGGTCGGCTCGTCGAGTATGAGTATGTCAGCGCCGCGGTAGATGACCTTGATGATCTCCACCGTCTGCTTTTCGGACACCGACATCTCGTGGACCTTTTTTTTCGGGTCTATATTGAAACCGTATTTCGAAGCTATCTCCGAAACGCGTGAGTTTACCTGTCCGAGATTGTATTTCTCCCCGGTGCCGAGAATTATGTTCTCGGCTGCCGTAAAGGTATCGACCAGTTTGAAATGCTGGTGTATCATGCCGATACCGTAGGAAAAGGCCTCTTTAGGAGAGGAAATATTAGCTTTTTCTCCGCGGATGTAGATCTCGCCCTCGTCGGGGTAGTATATCCCGGAGATCATGTTCATCAGGGTGGTCTTGCCCGATCCGTTCTCGCCCAGCAGCGACAGGATCTCGCCCTCGTATACGGCAAGAGAAACCTTGCTGTTTGCCCTGACACTTCCGAAGCTCTTTGTGATGCCGCGCATCTCAAGAGCGACTTTCTTCTCTTTTACACTGATGTTTTCCACCTGCGGCTCCTGTTGAAGCGGATAATAAAAACAAAATTCGGGCAAAGCGGAGCCGGAAGGCTCCGCTTTGCCTTGCCATTGGCGCGTCAGTGATCCCGGGGATCAGAACGCGGTGTTGATAAGAGTGATGCCGTCGATAGTTACATCGAAGTAAGGAGCGGATCTGTATTCCGATTCGTGGAAGTATCCGTCCTTGACGACCTCGGTATCCTTTTCGAATTTGGCGTCGGTGTCGACGTCGGCGAGATAGGATTCAAGCTTCTTGCCGTCTACCGTGATGAAGTTGTCCTTGGCGGTGTCGAACACCTTGAGGGTGCCGGCCTCGAACTGGGCCTTCGCGGCGTTGATCGCGTCCTGGGTTCCGGCGGCGGCGACCTTCGTATTGACGGCCTCAAGCTTGACCGATCCGGTCTGGATGGTTCCGGTCCAGTCGGTGGCGATGGCTTCGCCCTTGACGACGCAGTCGATCATGTACTCGAAGTAGGGAGTCCAGTCGATCTTGGAGGAGACGATATAGGTGTTGGGGCCCTGAGCCTCGGTGCTGCCGTTGTAGGAGATGTTCGGAACACCGGCGGCCTCACAGGTATTGGGAGCTCCGTAGGAATCGGCGTGCTGAGAAATGAGAACGCACTTGTCGGTCTCGATGAGAGCCTTGGCGGCGGCGGCTTCCTTGTCGGTGTCATACCATGAGCCGGTGAATCTGACCTTCATAGTGACCGACGGGCAGACGGATTTCGCGCCGAGATAGAAGGAGGTGTATCCAGACATGACTTCCGCGTAGGTATAAGCTCCGACGTAGCCCATGACGGCCTGATCGGCGGTGATCTTTCCGGATTCGATCATCTCGTTGAGCTTGAGTCCGGCGGCGATGCCGGCGAGGTATCTGCCTTCATAGATGGAGGCGAAGGCGTTCGAGAAGTTGGCGAGCTTGACGGTGTGGGCCTTGGTTCCGGTGGCGTGGCAGAATCTGACCGATTTGAATTCCTGGGCGGCCTGGATCATGAAGTCCTCGTGGCCGAAGGAATCGGCAAATACCACCTGGCAGCCGTCATTGGCGCAGGCCTTGGCGGTGTTGTAGCAGGCCTCTGTCTCGTCGATGCCGGTGTAGAGGACGAGCTGGTCCCTGTTCAGTCCCTTGTTCTCAAGGGCTCTGTACATCGACTCGATGAAGTTCTTGTCGTAGGTGGAGCTGTCGTCGTGAAGGGTGATCATACCGATCTTGAGGTCTTCTTTGGCGACCGGCTTGAAGCCGTCGGCCTTGTCTCCGCAGGAAGCGAGAGCGAAGACCGTCGAAATAACGATCACAAGCGCGAGAGCGGCGGAAAGAAACTTTTTCATGTTTCAATCTCCTTTATAAAAAATTATTGAATACCGGTTGAGGAAAGGGCTGAAAGCAACGCAGGAAGCGAAGGAAAAAGAGAGGCGGGACAGACCTGCCTGTCGCACGTCTATCCCGTCGGCTTGCCCCGCGGCCTGGGCCGCGGGCTGACAATATTCGGATATCGTGCTTATAGTCGGACTATTTACGGTGTCCGGTAGAAACTTTCTGACCTTATCACAGATATTATATAAGCTCTCAAGAGGTCTTTTTCAAACCTCTGTTTAATTATACTCTAAACCGTCACGGATGTCAAGGGAAAATGCTGAAATCGAAAAAATGATTTCCCCTTTTTCTTCTCCTCTCGCGAAGTGGAAAGAAAGAAGCATGAAGCGGCGCGGCGGGAGGATCGCATCAGCCGCGGTAGGGCTCGAGCTTCCCGTTGTCCATCTTCAGGATGCGGTCGGCCTTCGCGGCGATCGACATGTCGTGGGTAACGATTATCAGCGTCTGTCTCATGACTTCCTTTGTCTGCATGAGAAGCTCGAGGACCTCGTCGGCGTTCGCCCTGTCAAGGTTTCCGGTCGGCTCGTCCGCGAAGACGACCTGAGGGCGGTTGATGAGCGCCCTCGCGATGGCGACGCGCTGCTGCTGTCCTCCCGACAGCTCGCTGGGAAGATGGTGGAGCCTGTCGGCGATCTTGAGCGTCGCGACAAGCTTCTTGAGATGCTCCTCATAGGAGGTGTCGGGCTTGTTGCACATCAGCGTCGGAACGAGTATGTTCTCAAGCGCCGTGAACTGGGGTATGAGGTTGTGGTTCTGGAATATCATCCCGAGATAGTTGCCCCGAAAGACGGCGAGCTCGTCGGGGCCCATCGCGGTAAGCTCGTTGCCCCTGACCGAGACGGTCCCGGAATTCGGGCGGTCAAGTCCTGCGCAGATGTGCAGCAGAGTCGACTTGCCCGAGCCCGACGCACCGATTATCGCGACGAACTCCCCGTCCGAGACCTCGAAGGTCGCGCGGTCGACCGCGGTCACGACCGAATCGTACTGTTTGTACTGTTTTATGATATCCTTTGCCTGAAGGATGATCCTTCCGCTTTTCTTATTCTCCATATCGATTCTCCGATGTTTGTCTTTTTTCGATATTATTCATCGCGGCATGCCGCCCGGGCCTTCCCTGCCGATGGGCCGTCAGCCCCGCCTGACCTCGCCCGACGCGGCGCGTTCGGTCCTGTCGCGGTTCTTTTTGTAGGTGATGAAGGGAAGGCAGGTCGAGAGCAGGGCGCCGGCAGCCGACAGAAGCACGCAGATCAGGAAGCCGGGGACCGAGAACAGGTATCTGTATCTGACGCTCTCTCCCATCCCCAGAGAAGGCAGCAGATAGTTGGCGAAGCAGAAGACTCCGTAGTTTATCAGCGATCCGAGGGCCGCCGTGACGGCGGACGCCAGGAGCGCGAGGATACCTCCCGAGAAGAGGAAGAGCTTCCACAGATCGCGGTCGGTCCCGCCCATCGCCGAGAGCATATAGATCTCGGTCTCGCGCTTGGCGCTGAAGGCCGCCTGCGAGAAGATCCAGACCATCGGGCTGATGAGAAGTATCGCCGCCGCACAGATGACGATCGGCAGTCTCTCCCCTGCTCTCTTGTAAAGATTGTAGTCGAACACCGCGTCGAGGGATTTCACGCTGTATCCGTCATATCCCGTCATGATCTTTACGACCGACTCGCGGATCCCGCCGAGATCGAGCGTCCTGACAGTCTGATCGAGATAGATATCCGCTTCGGTCACCGACGCGTCTCTCTTTGTCACTTTTTCAAAAAGACTGTCGGAAAGATATATGCAGTAGGTGTCGGATGTGTCGCCGTCGTCGACGACCGCCGCCACCGTGACGTCGATATAATCGAAATACGCCTCGTTGACGAGCATCGAAAGAGCGTAGAGCCGATCGGGCTTTTCAAATGATAACGGTCTGCCTGCCGACTCGAAAACGCCGATCCTTATGCTGTCCCCCACCCTGAAATCCATCGCGTAGCGGTTGCTCACCGTCGTGGATACCGCGACGTAAATGTCGGATCCCGCGACCTTTGACAGATCGCCCTCGACCGACCACATCCCCTTCGCGGTCTCGGTGACCAGTCTTTCAGAGAGCAGCCCGTACCTGACGTTGTTGTCGGCGACAAGGCCGGTAGTCCTGTCCTTTACAGTCTTTGAGGATATGCCGGCCGCCTGCCTGTCGCTCAGCAGGACGATCGATCTCAGCTCGGTCGCAAAGACGTATGACCCGAACGAAATATATTTCACTCCGGGGATGTCGGCAAGAGCGTCTATGTCGAGCGGATCTATCTCTTCGCCTCCCGAGGTGACGGTGAAGGCGGGATGCGCCGCCTCTCCCTCAGCCCTTTTCATATCCGCGAAGAAGAGCCCGCATGAGAAGAGCGAAGTGAAGAGTACCGCTGAAAGAAGCACCATCGCGTAGTATTTCCTGAATCTCACGAAGCCGTAGAGCTCGTAATGATATGGAAAAGATTTACCGAAGATCCGGAAGGATCTTCTGGGAGACGACACATAGTTCGAGTTGTCTGCGGCGGTAAGCAGGGCGACCGGTGTCCTGCGGGTAAGTACGAATATTCCGGGAACAGCGGCCAGCAGTACCGCGCAGAGGATCCAGAGCAAAGCGACGGGGATCCTTTGCGGAAGGAAGACGAATTCCGCCCCCTGGAACCTCGCGATCAGGAAATAGGCAAGGCAGGACAGGCCCGCCGACGGAAGGAAGGTCAGTATCGCCACCGCGAACATCTCCCAGCCCGCGGTCTCCATCAGCTTGCTGAAGCCTCCGCCGAAGGATACGAAGATCCCGTACATGAACTTGTTGCGGTTGGTTCGGATATAGAAGAGCAGCATCAGTATCGCCGCGGCAAGGAGTCCGGCTAAGACAGTCGTCAGCACCGAGCGTCCGCGGACACTCGCTATCTTTCCGAGATAGCCGGTCCTCTCGCCATAGCTGAGGCTGAACTCCTCTCGGTTGAGGGTGTATTTTCTCGCGAACCTTCCGCAGTATTCGACGCTGTCCTCGGTGAGGACGAACTTGAGTCTGATCATGTATTCCGCCGATCCGGTGAAGTAGGTCTCGCGGTCCATGCGTTCATATCCGCGCTCCTCGACCGTCCTGGCTTCGGCGAAGACGAACTGCTTGTTGTAGAGGTCGGCCCAGGCCTCCTCGTCTATCCCCTCGACTATCAGGTTGTAGCCTTCGCCGGAATATGCCTCTTTTTTCGCCTCGGCGGCGTAGCTGTCGTTTCTCAGCCAGATCATCCAGAAGAGCGACTGCAGGAGAGACAGCGCGACGAAGAAGGCGGCAAACTCGCGAAATCCCGCCGTAACGCTCCTGAAGGCGAATTTTATGTTGGAGGGGGAGAAAAAGCGTATGACCGCGCCGATGCTGTCCTTGATAAAATCGACCGGACCGTACCTCACCAGCTTGTGGTCTTCGTTGTAATATGGTCTTCTGTAAGCCACGTTAACCTCTGTTCCCGGGAGCGAAGGAAGGCTCCCCGCAGCGCTGAAAATCGACTGCAACCCGGCACCGTCAAAGACCGGGCGTCGGGCAGTCATGCAGTTATAAACGTATTATATCACATGCGAAACAAAAAATAAACTGATTTTTTAAAAAATCGCACAAATCCCGGGCTGATCCCGCGGCGCGGAAAAAACCTCTCCGCTTAGCGCGCCGGACACAGCCGCAGGAATACGGCGCTTTGATATTAATTCATCCTGGAAGCATATCGGAAGGTCAATGAAGACTCCGCCCCGCCCTCCCGCGGCATCCTGACGGGACTTCTTTGAAAACTTGACATTTCTGACTATTGAAATATGATCGGTTTTGTTGTATAATATAAGAGTAGAAATTTTGAATTCAAGGAGAAAACCACATGCCCAGCAACAAAGCGGTCCGCGAATGGATCAAAGAAATGGCAAAGATGACCTGCCCCGACAGGATCGTCTGGATCGACGGCAGCGACGCGCAGCGCGACGAGCTCCGCGCCGAAGCCTGCTCCACCGGAGAGATGATAAAACTCAACCAGGATCTCCTCCCCGGCTGTTATCTCCACCGCACGGCGATAAACGACGTCGCCAGAGTCGAGGCCAGGACCTTCATCTGCACGAAGACGAAGGAGGACGCCGGAAACATCAACAACTGGATAGAGCCCGGCGAATGCTACTCGAGACTTTCAAAGCTCTTCAAAAACTCGATGAAGGGCCGCACGATGTACGTGATCCCCTACTCCATGGGGATCGTCGGCTCCGACTTCGCGAAATACGGCATCGAGCTCACCGACTCGATCTACGTCGTCCTCAACATGCTCATCATGACGCGCGTCGGCAACGACGTCCTCGAGGCGATCGGCGACGGCGACGGCTTCATCAAGGGCCTCCACTCAAAGGCCCAGCTTGACGAGGCGAACAGATATATCGTTCACTTCCCCGAGGACAACACCATCTGGTCGGTCAACTCGGGATACGGCGGAAACGTCCTTCTCGGCAAGAAGTGCTTTGCGCTCCGCATCGCCTCCTTCCTCGGCCGCAAGGAGGGGTGGATGGCCGAGCATATGCTCATACTCGGCGTCGAATTCCCCGACGGACAGATCAAATATGTCTGCGCCGCCTTCCCGTCGGCATGCGGAAAGACCAACCTCGCCATGCTCATCCCGCCCGAGGTCTACCGCAAAAAGGGATATAAGGTCTGGACGGTCGGCGACGACATCGCCTGGCTGAGGATCGGAAGCGACGGAAGACTCTGGGCGATGAACCCCGAGAACGGCTTCTTCGGAGTCGCCCCCGGCACTAACGAAAAGTCGAACCCCAACGCTCTCGCCACCACCCGCGAAGGCGCCATCTTCACTAACGTCTGCCACAATCTCGACAACAACACCGTATGGTGGGAGGGCCTTGACAACGATCCCCCGAAGAACGCCGTCAACTGGAAGGGCGAGAAGTGGGACTACAGGAAATACGACAAGGCTGACAAGATCAACACCTCCGGCGCACATCCGAACAGCCGCTTCACCGCGGTCGCGACCAACTGCCCCTGCCTCTCCTCCGAGTTCAACAACCCGGCCGGAGTTCCGGTCAGCGCCATCATCTTCGGCGGACGCAGAGCGAAGACGGCTCCGCTGGTATATCAGTCGACATCCTGGCAGAACGGCACCTTCGTAGGCTCGATCATGGCCTCCGAGACGACCGCCGCCGCGGCGGGCGCGATCGGCGTCGTGCGCCGCGACCCGATGGCGATGAGACCCTTCGTCGGATACAACATGGGCGACTACTGGCAGCACTGGCTCGACATGGGCAAGGTCATCCCGAATCCGCCCAAGATCTTCCACGTCAACTGGTTCCGGACCGACTCGGACGGCAACTTCATCTGGCCGGGATTCGGCGACAACCTCCGCGTCGTCGAATGGATCCTCAAGAGATGCGCCGGCGAGATCGATGCCGACCTCTCCCCGATCGGATATCTGCCGAAGCCCGAGGACATCAACATCGAGGGCCTTGATATCGGCACCGACACGGTAAAGGAGCTCCTCTCGGTCGACCGCGCCTCCTGGCTTGAGGATATCGGCAACATCAGAGACTTCTACGCCCTTGTCGGCGACAGAGTCCCGGCCGAGCTGCACAAGGAACTCAACCAGCTCGAAGCCAGACTTAAGAAGGACTGAATCGCATATAGTACAGCACATCCGGGCCGTCAGATCATTCTGACGGCCCGGATGAATTGTGTATAATTGTAAATATCAGCTCTCCCTGATCGATGTGAATCTCCAGGACATGACGGTATCGCGGATTATCCCCGAGCCGCAGTAGGGACAGACCTTTTCGGCGGTGGAGGTAAAGGCACCGCCGCATCTGGGACAGATGAGGGACTTCTGCTCTATTCCCTCCTCCCTGATCTTCAGGGTGTATTCTATGTCGTATCTCTCCTCGGTCTGCCTGCCGTCGAGCCTGTATCCGGCGGCGGCCCGGAAGGTTATCGTCGCGTATTCCTCGGTCTTCGTGTATCCGCAGATCGCGGTCCTGTGAACCGCCTCGTCGGTCACCGAATGCTTTTCGGGCGACTTGTCGACGGTCGCCTCAACACCGGGATCGACATTTGAGACCGAAAACCGGCCTCCCTCGTATTTTACCGAGAGATATTCGCAGATGAAGGCCTTTACCGCCGCGACCGCCTCGGGATAGTGGAAGTCGGCAAAGTCCGCCTCGATCTTCGGAAGATAGAGAGAGGTGGCGCCCGAAACGCTCCGCGGCTCCTGAGCTTCGCCCGAGAGCGAGGCGTCCTTCAGTCCGGCCGCGAGTCCGCCGAGGGCGTCGATGCCTCCGAGCAGCGCGTCGCGCGCGCTTTTGACGCGTTTGTATATTCTCCAGACGAGTACCGCCGCGCCCGCGGCTATCGCGGCGAAGATGAGCGCAGGGACCAGAAAAGCTGATGCGATCATTGTCAGAAATACCTGTCGGGATCCCCGGCGGGCGCTCCTTTCAGTTGAAGTCTTCCTTTATGCTGTTGAGTTCGCGGATGAAGGTCTCGATGTCCTTGAACTCCCGGTAGACCGATGCGAAGCGGACGTAGGCGACGTCGTCGGCGTCCTTGAGCTTGCGCATGACCATCTCGCCGATGTCTCCCGAGGTGACCTCGTGGCGGAGCGAATTCTGAAGCTCAGACTCGATCTCGTTCGCGATCGTCTCAGCGTTCACAGGCCGCTTCTGGCAGGCCTTCATGATCCCGCCCAGCAGCTTGGACTTGTCGAAGAGCTCCTTTGAGCCGTTCTTCTTGACGACGACGATCTGGACCGATTCTATGACCTCGAAGGTCGTGAAGCGCTTCTGGCACTGAATGCATTCTCTCCTGCGCTTGATGTTGTTGCCTTCGATGTTCTGACGGGAATCGATGACGCGGCTCTCGAGGCAGCCGCAGCTCGGGCATCTCATGAGATCCTTCCTCCTTTGGGACAAAAAAGGCACCCGGGAAAGGTGCCTGTATAAACGGAGCTGCTAGTCAGAATCGAACTGACGACCTCATCCTTACCAAGGATGTGCTCTACCGACTGAGCCATAGCAGCACTGACAGCGGATATTATAGCAGATTGAAGACGGCTTGTCAAGACTTTTTTCAGCTTTTTTTCGCTCTGCCGCAGGCAAAGACCGCGGCAGAGCGAAATATTAACCCGGCAAAGGCTCATAGCTCGGGAATTACTATCTCCACTTCCCTGCCGAGTCTTGCCGATCTGACGATGCCGTCGATGATCGCCTGGTTGACGATTATCTGCGACGAGGGCACCGGCGACTTCGCGTCGGGATCGCCGAGGATGTTGCCGATCGCGGCGTCGCAGAAGCTTCTCACCTTCTGCTCGATCCTGCCGAGTCCCTTTATCTCAAGCACAGGCAGGACCGTCTCGGTCTGCTCTCCCGCGACCTCTTTGTATACCGTCATCGGTCCTCCTACCGTTCCGTTCCAGCATTCGGTCGAGGGTATCCTGAGGCCGCCCTTCGTCCCGAGAACGATCGTGTCGCCCGAGGTATCCATATTCATCGCCCAGGAGATCCTGAAATCGACGACGAGCCCGGTCTCGAATCTGATGAAGGCAGCGGCGAAATCGTCGACGCCGAACTTTTCCGACATGACGGCGCCGTTTCCCTTGTATCCCGAATAACCGGGATCCTTGCCGAAGAAATCCGACATATAGCCACTCACCGTCACCGGCTTCGGGTATCCGAGGGCGTTCAGGACCATGTCGAGCGAATAGCAGCCGATGTCGCCGACGGCTCCGATTCCCGCGGTGTCCTCTCTGATGAAGCTGTCCTTGCCGCCCGAGCAGGGTATCCCGCGGCGCCTGCCGCCGCCGGTCTGGATATAGTAGATCCTGCCCAGCTCGCCCGAACGGAAGATCTTCCCTATCATCTGCATGTTGGGGTCGAAGCGGGGCTGAAAGCCTATCGACAGGATCTTCCCGCTCGCCTTTTCGGCTCTGCAGATGCCGGCGGCCTCGTCGAGAGTGACTGAAAAGGGCTTCTCGAGAAGGACCGAAAGCCCGTGCTCCAGCGCGTAGCAGGCGGGGCCTGCGTGCTGGCGGTTGTAGGTGCAGACCGATACCGCGTCAAGGCGGCATTCGGCTATCATTTTTTTGTAATCGGTGTAGTCTGCGGCCTCGACGCCGAATTCTTTGAAGAAGGCGGCGGCCCTGCCGGGAATGAGATCGGCTCCGGCTACCACCTCGATGTCGTCGAACTGCTTGTAAGCCCTCATGTGCGAATGGGCGATGCCCCCGGTACCGATAAATCCCACTCGAAGCTTTCTCCCGAGGCTCAGAGCCTTCCTGTCAGCCTCGCGGACCTCCTTGAAAAGGTCGAGATTTTTGTCGTCTGCCATCTCTTCGAATCCCTCCGTATTATTGTATTATGAAACGTCAGGCGCTCTTGCTTCAGCCCGCGTATGGTGTGACTTTGTAGATCTGAGCCCCGCCGCCCCCGGCGCATGTGATGTAGATACCGTCGCCGATCACCGAGATGTTCTCGGGCTCGATCGATCCGACCGAGAGTTCAATGACCGTGATGAGGTTGCCGTCCCAGTCGTAGACCGTGATGACAGATTGGTTGTAAAGCACGAAATAGACGAATTCCCCGTCGCAGGCGCAGCCCTGGGTAGTGTATCCGCTTGTGAGAGAGGTCGCCTTTCTGAGCGTCCTTTCGTAAGCAGTTCCCGTCTTCAGATCTCCGGTCATCAGCCTGAAATCCTGTCCGCCCGCCATGCCAAGGACGAAGCGGTCTTTCTCGGCAGAGTAATCCATGCAGTAGATCGCGTATGGGATCTTCTCGGTGCGGACGAGCGTCAGCGTCTCGGAGTCTACAAAGGACACGTTCTGACGGTTGGGATTGTTGTGGACGATAAGGAGCGTGCCGTCGGCGCAGACGGTTATGTCGTTTGCGTGATTGAGCGCGAGATCGCCGCTCGTCTTCACGACCTTTCCGGTGGAGGCATCGACCTTGACGATCCGGTCGATGTTGTTCGCCTCATTGTTTACCCTGTCGCGGTTTATGAAGGCCTGATAGTAATATTTCCCGTCAAAGCATCCGCCCTGGGGATAAAAATCTCCCGAAGGCGCGTTTATTGTGCATACGAGTTTGCACTCCGACTTGAGAAATGAGGAGGATCCGAGCAGCTCCCACAGCTTTTCACCCGGATTTCCGGCGTCGGGTTCTGTTTCGGGAAGCGTCGCGTCACCGGTATCCGATTCCGCGACCGGATCGGTCTCCGGGACAGTCCGGGTCGTGTCACCCTCCTGCGCCGTCCCGCTTTCCTCCCCGCCTTCGCGGATCCCGCAGGAAACGAAGATCCCGGATGCCAGAAGAATACCGACAAGGAACGCAGGACCTATCAGCGATGTCAGCAAGTTTTTTTTCATTTTTATTATTTCCTTTCCGCCGGAAACCGGCAGCTTTCAGTCCCGATGCAGAGAAGCTTTGCCGCGTTTTTGCAGAGTATCAGATCTTCGTCGGCGGGCGGGAGTCCGAGAGACCTGAAGAATGCGAGCGAATCGGCGGGATCCTCCCAGGGGCAGTCGCTGCCGAACAGGACTCTGTCCGCACCGTGTGCTTTGATTATATCGGTCACCGCCGACCTGTCGACGAATCCCGAGAGAAATGCGGTGTCAAAGAGGAGCGGCGCCCCGCAGAGCAGCCGGAAAACCTCCTCCCACATCCTCCATCCGCCGAGGTGCGCCGCAATGAGCCTCAGCCCCGGGACCGCGTCGAGGACCCTCAGGATCCGGTCGGGCGAACAGTGGACGGGGGGCGGAAGCCCGATGTCGCGTCCGGCGTGGACGGTGACGGTCAGACCGC
This sequence comes from uncultured Eubacteriales bacterium, assembly GCA_900321265.1. Classification (GTDB taxonomy): domain Bacteria; phylum Bacillota; class Clostridia; order Oscillospirales; family CAG-272; genus CAG-390. The sequence continues at coordinate 2,624 of ONVJ01000100.1, read as the reverse complement.
AGTCGGCCGCGGCCCTGAGTACCGCAAGGCACTCGGTACTGTCGATATAGGTCTTCTGAAACTCGGGATGGAGCTTCATGCCCGGGAGTCCTCTTTCGGCTATACCGTACACTGCCCTCACGGCGTCGGGCCCCGCGGGATGGACTGATCCGAAGGAGACGGCTCTGCCGCCCGAGATCGAGGGGACAGATGCTGCGTAAGAGTTGATCGTGTCTTCCTGACCCGGCCTCGTCGCTATCGGCATCACCACCGAAAGCGAGATCCCGGCCGCTTCTTCGACGGCGCAGAGGCCCGCGACGGTCCCGTCAGAGGCGGGACGGATGTCGAGCCCCGAAATCCCGGCTATCCCTGCCTTCAGGGAGGAGAGGGTTTTCGCTGCGATCTTTTCGGGAAAGGCGTGGGTGTGAAAATCTATTATTTCGGGAAGATTTTTCTCTTTATGAACAGGATCCATGGCGGTCAGTTCTTCAGGCTCTGTATCGGAGCGGGTATCCTTCCGCCCCTGGATATGAATGCCGCAGGCGACAGCCTGCTGACCGGCATTACCGGCGCGCTGCCGAAAAGTCCTCCGAAATTCACCTCGTCGCCCACATCATATCCGACTGCGGGGATCACCCTCACAGCAGTGGTCTTGCCGTTGACGACACCGATCGCAGCCTCGTCGGCGATGATCCCGCAGATCGTCGCTTCGTCGGTGTCCCCCGGTAGGGCTATCATATCCAGTCCGACAGAACAGACCGCCGTCATCGCCTCAAGCTTTGACAGCGTGAGCGCGCCCGATCTGGCAGCGGCGATCATTCCCTCGTCTTCCGACACCGGGATAAAGGCTCCGGAGAGCCCGCCTACCGATGACGAGGCCATCACGCCGCCCTTCTTTACCGCGTCGTTGAGCAGCGCGAGAGCGGCGGTGGTGCCGGGGCATCCGCAGGTCTCGAGGCCCATGTTCTCAAGTATCCTCGCGACCGAATCGCCTACCGAGGGCGTCGGCGCGAGCGACAGATCGACGATGCCGGCCGGAACTCCCAGCCTGGAAGCGGCCTCGGCGGCAACGAGCTGCCCGACTCTCGTGATCTTGAAGGCGGTGCGCTTGACCGTCTCGGCAAGCTCACCGAGGCTGCAGTGCCCCTTCCTCGCGATCGCGCTTGCGACAGTCCCCGGCCCGGACACTCCGACGTTGATTACCGTCTCGGGCTCGGATACGCCGTGGAAGGCGCCGGCCATGAAGGGGTTGTCCTCGGGCACGTTGGCAAAGACGACTATCTTCGCGCAGCCGAAGGAGCCGGTCGACGCCGTCAGCTCCGCCGTCTTCTTTATCACGCCGCCCATCTTGATAACGGCGTCCATGTTGATACCCGCCTTCGTCGACGCGACGTTCACCGACGAGCAGACTCTGGCAGTCGAGGCGAGCGCGTAGGGGATGGATTCGATCAGGGCGTCCTCGCCGACGGTGCTTCCCTTCTGGACCAGGGCGCCGTATCCGCCGATGAAGTTCACTCCGAGGTCGCAGGCGGCGCGGTCGAGCGTTTCGGCGATCCTTATATAGTCGTCGGGCGAGAACCTCCCGCCGATCAGCGAGACCGGAGTCACCGCGATCCTGCGGTTGACGATCGGGATCCCGTACTGCTTCTCGATGCCGTCGCTGACCGGCACGAGCTTTTCGGCAAGGCGGGTGATCTTTGAATAGATCCTGTCGCAGACCGCCCTGACATCGTCACCGGCGCAGTCGATGAGGGAGATCCCCATCGTCACCGTTCTGATGTCGAGGTTCTCCTCGCGGATCATATTGATGGTTTCGATTATGTCACCTGTGCTGAGCATTTCCGATACGTCCGATCTCAGATTTTATGCATCGAGTTGAAGATGTCCTCGTGCATCGTTGTGATGAGCAGTCCCGACGACCTTCCGAGTTCGGTCATCCGGTCGACGAAGTCGCCGAAATCCCCCCTGAGGCCGTCGATGTCGACGAGCATGATCATGGCAAAATAATCGCGCATGACGCTCTGGGATATATCGACTATGTTGACTCCGTGCTCCGAGCATTCGGCGGCGACGCTGGCAATGATGCCCACGGCGTCCTTTCCGGTCACTGTTATAACGGCTTTCATCTGTTATTCTCCGTCGTTTTTTTTACAAATATAGATAATTATACATATTTTACGCCGGTTTGTCAATGAAAAGAGGGAGTGGATGACGCTGTCGCGGCTGCACACCGCGAATTTTTTCGGGAGAAGCAGCGAAAAATCGAAAAATCGAAAAAAAAGCTTGACTTTCCACCTGATAAGTGATATAATGTTCAGGCGCAACAAAAAAGAACGTCTTTTTCTGCCGGTGTGGCGGAACAGGCAGACGCCTTGGACTTAAAATCCAATGATACGTGAGTATCGTACCGGTTCGACCCCGGTCACCGGCACCAAATATATATCGCGGAGTGGAGCAGTTGGTAGCTCGTCGGGCTCATAACCCGGAGGTCGTGTGGTTCAAGTCCCACCTCCGCAACCATTTGAGTGGTCATAACGGATTCGAGTTATGACCACTCATTTTTTGTCTTGAAAAATTCATAATCCTGTGCTATAATCATTTTACAAATCAATACCGGTCATCGGAGGACAGTACGCCGTAGCGTA
>ONVJ01000264.1 GCA_900321265.1 uncultured Eubacteriales bacterium | reverse complement strand
GAGGCCGCGGGAAACGCCGGCGGACCGCATGAGGAGGGCGTCTTCCGCTTCATCCAACGCAACCGCGTTATGGCCGGAGACCGCGTCGAGATCCTCTCTCCCGGAAAGACCGGAAGGGCTTTTACCGTTTCCGGACTCTTTGACGCGGAGGGAGCGCCGATCGTAAGCGCGCCTCATCCGCTGATGGAGTTTCTGCTCAGAGTCCCTTACGACGTGCGGGACGGAGACATACTCCGCGAGGCCGCGGACTGAGGCGGGAGGGCAGGTGCAATGGACAGTGAAAGGATCAGGATACCATATCCGGTAATAGTGGAGGGCAGATACGACAGACTGAGACTGTCCTCCGTCATCGACGCCGAAATCATCACAACCGACGGCTTCGGCATCTTTAAAAACGCAGAAAAGAAGGCGCTTCTCGCCGCTCTCGCGGCAAAGACCCCGCTGATAGTCCTGACCGATCCCGACGGAGCCGGCGGTGTTATAAGGTCGCATCTCTGCGGGACTCTCCCTCCCGACCGGATCATTAAGCTCTACGCGCCGAGGATCGAAGGAACAGAAAAAAGAAAAAAAGCCCCCTCGGCGGAGGGAGTGCTGGGAGTCGAGGGGATGGACGGAACCCTCCTCCGGGACCTCTTTCTTCCCTTTTCGGGGACCGGCGTCGCGCGGGACCGCGGGGGGATCACCGCCGCGATGCTCGCGGCCGACGGCTTTACCGGAAGCTCCGGCGCGGCGGAACGCCGCGACGCCGCCGGAGGGTCGCTGGGGCTGCCTCCCGGAATGAACGCCAAGGCTTTTCTCTCGGCGCTGAACATCATGATATCGGCGGAAGAATACAGATCTCTCGCCGGAAGATTCGGGGACCGGAAAAGCTGAAAGACCCTGCCTGAAAGGAGTGTGCTCCTTATATGAAAGCAACAAAAATACTGATGATCGTGAACCCCGTCTCGGGAACGCTCAGGACGCGCGGAGAGCTTTTTGACATATTACGCATTCTGAACGGTGCGGAGATCGCCCCGACAGTCAGATTCACCTCGGGGCGGGGACACGCCGCGGTCCTGGCGGACGAGGGGGCGAAATCGGGAGAATTCGAAGCGGTCGTCTGCGCGGGCGGCGACGGGACCTTTCACGAGGTCCTGACCGGACTTGACAGAAGCGGAGTCTCAATACCCGTGGGATACATCCCTGCGGGGACGACCAACGATCTCGCAAACGGGATAGGCCTCTCTACCGACCTTCAGGAAGCCGCCGCAGACATAGTCTCGGCACTCAGAGACGGCGTTGTCACCGAACTCGACTGCGGCAAATTCGGCGACGGTCCCGTCTTTTCCTACATAGCCTCCTTCGGCGCTTTCACGTCGGCATCCTACTCGACGCCTCAGCAGGCCAAGAACAATCTGGGATACTTTGCCTATCTGCTCCAGGGCATAGGAGATTTCTTCCAGATCAAGCCGATACACGCCGTCTGCGAGGCCGGAGGCGCGAGATACGAGGGCGACTTCATCTTCGGCGGAGTCTGCAACACCTTTTCGATCGGCAAGATAGTAAAGCTCGACGAGACCTCGGTCGACATGAGCGACGGACTGTTCGAGGTCATACTGGTTAAAAACCCGAAGGATTTTTCCGAGTTCAACCGCCTGGTCGCCGCCGCCGCGTCGTCGGATATAGAATCAGACATGTTCATCTTCTTCAAGGCGTCGCATGTCTCCTTCCGCCTTCCTGCAGGGACTCTGTGGACGCTGGACGGAGAGAAAGCCGAAGCAGACGGACCGGTGGATATAAGCATAAAGAAAAGAGCGGTAAAACTGCTGTCAAAGGCCGCCAGAGGAGGTGTAAGGCGTGACATCGGCAACTGATACGATAGCCGCCGTCTCGACCCCGCGGGGCAAGGGCGGCGTCGCGCTCATAAGGATATCCGGCCCCGACGCCGCGGGGATCGGAAGAAAGATATTCATACCAAGAGGAAAACATCCGGACGAGCGTCCCAGATACGCCGTACTGGGCGAGGCCGTCTTCCCGGAAGGGAGCCCCAGGGCGGGAGAGCCGGTAGACAGCTGCCTCGCGACCTTTTTCTCCAGTCCTGCCTCATTCACAGGCGAGGACACCCTCGAGATAAGCTGTCACGGCGGAGTCCTCGTCACCCGCACGCT
>ONVJ01000302.1 GCA_900321265.1 uncultured Eubacteriales bacterium | reverse complement strand
CTCTTCCTCTTCCCCTCGACCTACGACACCAACGGCCTCGTCGTCAGGGAGGCGGCGGCATGCTCGCTTCCTTCGGTCCTTGTCCGGGGCAGCTGCGCAGCAGAGGATACCATCGACGGGCGTAACTGCTTCCACATCGATGAGAACGCCGCGTCGCTCGCCGTCTGTCTGACCGAGCTCATCCTTCATCCCGAGGCGCTCGCCCGGGCGAGGGATCACGTCGCCGACGATCTCTACATCTCCTGGAAGGACGCCGTGGCGGCCGCCGCAGACAGATACGGCGCCGTTATCGAGCGCTTCAGATCGGGAGGATACCCGAAGCACCGCCGGCCGACCGACGAATTTTTCAGAATGTCGGGCGAGCTGATGGATATAATATCAAAGCAGGGTACGAGCGCGGAGGATTACGTAAACCTCCTTCTGTGACTGCTTGCGAAATCTTTTTTACCACAGGCATGCTCCCTCTCAGGGAGAAGGCCGAACCAGAGGTTCAATTCCAATGAAAAGAAACCCGAAAGCACACATAAAAGCGGCGGCGGGAGCCGTCGCCGCGATAATGATCCTCGCAGCCCTCTGCGCCTGCGCCGTCTTCGCGTCGGCGGACGGCCCGGGCTCGGACATCCTTATCGAAGCCGAAGCCGGATACGGTACCGGAGTCCTTCACCCCGACAGGTGCGAGCCGATGACGGTCACCGTCGACAACAGATCGAAATCGGATATAAACGGAAAGCTTTACGTAAAGTTCACCGATATGTCGGGCTGGACTGCCGCGGAAACTCCGGTATACACCTACGAGATACCCTGTTCTGTCGCCGCCGGAACGAAAAAGAAGACCTCCTTCTACCTCAACGGCGACGTGACCGAAAGCTGCACCGTCGAGCTCCGGAGCTCCTCCGGAAAGCTTCTGGCGTCCTGCAAGCTGTCGAACTCGGTCGAGTACGGCAGGATCCTCCTCGGATGGATGACCGACACTCCCGAGACCGCCGCGGTGCTTACCAGGCTCCAGGATTTCGACACCGGTGTCGGTCAGGTCTCGGCGGTCCCGCTCACCCCGGATCTTTTCCCCGACACCGAACTGGCGATCGGAGGTTTTGACGCGATCTTCGTCGGGAAGGCCGACCTCTCTGAATCATCCCGCTTTTCTCAGAAGCAGCTCTCGGCGCTGAAGGATTATGTCCGCGGCGGCGGGACAGTCATCGTCAGCACCGGCGACGGCTGGAAGGACAGCCTTTCGCTCTTCTCGGAATTCTTCTCGGGAACCCCCGGCGGTTCGGTGAGCCTGGAATCAAAGAAAAGCTTCTCAGACAGCTATCTCAACCTCGGAAATTCGGTCACCGAAATGATATCCTTCTGCCGGAATCCTTCGCAGTACGCATATTCGGGAAGTGAGATGAATTTCTCGCAGTCGGATCTGATCAAACTGAGCGATCCGAATTTTACATACACCGCCCCGGAGGACGAAAGGACGGCGCTCCTTTACCGCCACAAATCTCTTTCGCTCTATGTTTCCAACATCGATCTCAACGATCCGGTGCTTGACAGATCGAAGGACAGCGCCGCCTTCATCCTTCAGATGATGATACGCGCCGGGGCATACGACGACATTACCCTGTCAAAGTATTCCTCCGCGGCGGGCACAAACTATCTCGGGGACCTGAAAAATGATCTCTTGCCCTATCTTGCAAGCTCGCCGAACATCTTCATACTGGTCGTTGCGCTCCTGCTGTATACAGGCGTCGGCCTCGTTCTCCCCTTCCTGATCGCCAGAAAGAAGAAAAAGCCGATGCTCGCGTGGATCATCATGCCGGCGGCAGCCGTCATCTTCTCGACCGCCATCTTCATCTACGGCTTTTTCTCCAAGGGGGGAGGAATAGTGGCGAACACGCTGGTGACCGCCGAGCTTTCCCCGTCGGGAGGCACCGCAAAAGCCGTCAGCGTCGTTAAAGTTCCCTCGGGAGGAAAATACAAAATATCCTACGGCAGGGAGGATGCCGTCTACGGCGATCCCTTCAGAAGCGGAGACCCCTTCAATTTCTCCTCTTACACCGAGCCCGCCACGATAGTGGCTTCGGGAAAGGAATCGGGGATGATCCCCGTGAACGCCTCGGCCTGGTCGAACATCTGGGCCGGCGCCTCCTTCGACACTCAGGGGGAATACGGAAGTTTTGACATATCCCTTGCTCCAGACAAAAACTCTGCCTTCAGGCTTGAGATAAAGAACAACACCGGGAAAGACCTCACCGACGTGACGGTATACGCCCTCGGGAACACGGTCGCGCTGAAAGAGCTGAAAAACGGCGAAGTGTATCAAACGTCGGTCTCTGTCACCGGAGCTTTGTTCGATCCGACCGATCCTATCTACGAGCTCTATTACAAACCTCTGGGCTACGACCGCGAGACCGCCGAATGGGACACCGGCCTGAAAAGTTATTACGGCGGTTATTACTACGGCTACGGTTACGGCTACGGATCAGACGGCAACTTCGAAAGCCTGTCCGACAGCAAAAAGGACCAGAACCGCGCGAGGGTAATCAGATCGTCGGGGCAGATATTCGGCGATTATTCCTATTCCTCGGTGATCGTATCGGGATTCGCCGAAGGCACGGAACAGACCCTCAGGGTCAACCGGAGAAATCCCCTGAAGCACAACTGCGAGACCCTCCTTTGGCAGAAGGCGGACTTTGCCTCGCTGACCGCGGGAATGACGATACAGAGAAGCGGCAATTGCGAGCTCATGTACGACTCGTCGATCTGCGTCACGACCTTTGACATACCGACCAAGCCCCATTTTACAATCGGTACCGGCGTCTACGACAACTCTGTCGCAGTTCTTTCGATACCGGTAGGAGAACTCCCGCTCTCGGATGAAGTCGAGATAACCGTCACTGTCTCCTCGAACGCTCCATCCGCGCCTCAGGCCGCCGTCATGTCCGCGATCGACAAATATCCCGTCGCCATGACACTGACATCCTCCGATCAGAGTCCTTCCGCCTCGGGCGAGTCGGTCTTTTCAGCTGTGCTGCGTCTGGATCACGTCGCGTTTTCTACGAATGACGACCCCTACAACATCTACAACGGAGCCGAGATCCATGTCTGGGGCAAACCCTACGGATACGGATTCTACGGAAATCCCTCCGACAGATCGGTCTACATCCTCATAAGCTTCTCTTACGACGAAAAATATCCTGTCAGATCGGCAGAGGTGACCGACGTGTCATACACAATCACATCGGGAGGACGCTGAAATGCTGCTGAGCACCGATTCACTGACAAAATACTACAATAAGTTCCTTGCCCTCTCGAATCTCTCGATGTCGGTCGACGAGGGCAGCATCGTCGGCTTCGTCGGGCCCAACGGCGCCGGAAAGACCACCGCGATGCGCATTATGGTCACACTGATGAAGGCGTCCTCCGGCGAGGTCTTCATCGACGGCATCCCCCTCTCGAAGGATCCCCGCGCCGTCCGCGGCCGCTTCGGCTACGTCCCCGACTTTTTCGGCGTATACGCGGCGATAACGTCGGAGGAATACCTGAACTTCTACGCCGACGCAAACTCGGTCCCGAAGGAGGGGCGTGAGGAGCTCATCGACGGGCTGCTCGAGCTCGTCAACCTGTCGGACAAGAAGGACGCCGACGTAAACCTTCTCTCGCGCGGTATGAAGCAGCGCCTCTGCCTCGCCAGAAGCCTGCTCCACGACCCGAAGCTGCTCATCCTCGACGAGCCGGCATCCGGCCTCGACGCGCAGTCGAGGCTTGAGCTGAAATACATCCTCCAGGCTCTGAAGAGCCGGGGCAAGGGGATACTGATCAGTTCGCACATCCTGCCCGAGCTCGGCGAATACTGCGACAAGGTGGTCATCCTGAAGCAGGGCGTAAAGGTCGCGGAGGGCTCGCTTGAGGAGATCAGCCGTGCTATCGGCCGGAAGGCTAAGATATCCTTTACCCTGATCGACCCCGATCAGTTCGAGGACGCCGCGACCCTGATCAAGATGTCGGGAAGAGCCGGAAACGTATTCAAAAAGGAAATGAACCTCGAGACCGAGTTCACCGGGAGCGAAGAGGACATCGCCGCGCTCATATACACCCTCGTCACCGGAGGGATAAAGATCTCGGGAGTCAGCCACACCAAGGAGACACTTGAGGAGATATTCATGGAGGTCATCGAAAATGAAGGTCCCGGAAAAGCTGAATAACGCCGTCCTCACCTTCGGGATGGAGCGCAGAATGAAGCGGATCAGCACCCTCATCCTGCTTCTCGTAGGCATTTTCGTGGTCGGGATCGGGCTGATCTCGGGCATTGCCGAGTCCATGGTGCTCGGCGTATTCGGCGGAGGGAGCGACGCGGCGATCGGTTACGTCCTCCTTTCGGTCGCCCTGTTTTTCGTCGTCGCCCTCTTTTCGGCGCTTTCTGCCGCCGGGGAGATCTCGGGCGAAAAATCAAGACAGACGCTTGATCTGCTGATCTGCTCTCAGCTGACGCCGCGCCAGATCATATCCGGCAAGCTTCTGTCGAATTTCCTCTACGCGATGCTCATTACCGTCATCATGTTTCCCCTCTACGCCGTGCTCTATCTATTCGGGGGATTCACCCCTCTCGGCGCCGCCGAATTCATCGCTTATATGCTAGTCCACGTCTTCTGCATCCTTTCGATCGCGATCTTCTTCTCGGCAAAGGTCAAAAAGACCGCCGCGGCGACCGTCCTCACTATCGTCACATATGTCGGCTGGGCGGCAGCAAACGGCATTCTCGCTCTCATCTGGCTTGCCGTCGAGAACTATCTCTCATACACATACAGCGTCAACTCGTTTTTTACATACCCGCCGATCCTCTGGCTGAACCAGGCAACCGGCTTCGTGATGCTCTTCGCGGGGCAGATCGGAGGCTGGTCCTCGCTCTTTACCGGCACGCTGGAGACCTTTGAGGCCCTGATACCTCTCATTCTCGGCATCGTCATCCCCGTCGTCGTCTCGATACTCTGCATAAGGGGGGCGACGAAGGCGGTCGACCCGATGAAATCGAAGAAGACGTCGGGAGGGATCTGACCTTCCGCCAAAAAACGCAGGGCGCCGTCACAGCCCTGCAGGGTAATTATTATTGTCGATCATGAAAAACTCTCAGAACACAGCACAGAAGAGATTCGCCGCGATTATGCGGCCATATACCGCCCGGGTAAGATTCGAGGCCGCGCTCCGCGCCGCGATACTCGGGCTTCTCGCCGCGGGCGCCGCGGGGATCATCGCGGTGATCCTGTCGCATTTCCTGCCGGTGGGCATGAAGATACCGGCGCTCCTTCTCATATCCGCCGGGATCGGGCTCGCCTCGGGCATCGTCTTCTATTTCCTCGGCCGCCCGACTCTCCGCGACGCCGCGCTGAGGCTTGACGGCTCGGGATTCGACAACCGCGCCGAGACCTGCCTCGATCTGATCGGCGACGACAGCGTCTTCGCCCTCCTTCAGCGCCGCGACACCGAGGAAAAGATACGGGCCTTCCGTCCCTCGGGGATCAGGCTGAAGATCAACGCGAAACAGGCCGCCGCGGCGCTGCTCGTTCTGGCGATGCTTGCAGGCAGCTGCTTCATCCCCAACGCGAACCAGGCGGCGATCAGCGCGAGAGCCGCCGAAAAGGAGCGGGAGGACGAGCGGATCGACGCCGCGGTCGAAAAGCTCGAGGAGACGGTGCAGAAATCCGATCTGTCGCCCGAAAACAAACAGAAGGCCGAGAAGCTCATCGAAGGCCTCAGGGAAAAGCTCAAGGAGGCCGACGGGCTGTCGGAAAAGATGGCGCTCGTCAACGAAGTAAAGGACGAGCTTGACAGGATCTTTGCCGAAGACAGGCAGGAAAAGGCCGAAAACGCCGCTCAGAACGCCGCCGAGAAGCTGAAGGAGAGCGAAAGCTCAGCTGTCTCGGATTTCGGCGAGGAGGCCGCCTCGCAGGATCCGGGCAGGATCGGAGACGCGACAGACAAACTGAAAGAGGAAGTTGCGGAGCTCCTCAAGGAACGCGAAAAGAACCGCGAAGAGCTTGAGAAGATATCCGGTTCACTGAACGAAGCGGCTGAGTCGGCCGGCGACAACAAGCTCGCCGAAGCCTACAAAGAGGCCGCCGAAAGCATCGAAAAGAGCGCCGCGGGGGAGGCGGATCCCTCCGAGGCGGCGCAGTCGCTCGACGATCTGTCAAAGATGCTCTCCGACATCGGGAAGAGCGAGACGCCGTCCGGATTTACCGGCGCCGACCCGTCCGCCGAGACCGAACGCCTGCTCGAGGAGCTGAAAAAGCAGCTCGCCGACGCTCAGTCGGGCGAGCAGGGCCAATCAGGCGAGCAGGGCCAGTCAGGCCAGCAGGGTCAGTCGGGACAGCAGGGCCAGTCGGG
>ONVJ01000098.1 GCA_900321265.1 uncultured Eubacteriales bacterium | reverse complement strand
GCTCCGTCAAAGAGCCCTTCGGCGATCATCCGGTCCCCGTGACCGGGATTGCAGAAGCCTTCGTAGATGTAGTATACCGGCTCGAAACCCGCGCCGCGCAGCGAGTCGTCAAGCGCCGGGGAGGCCTCCGAAAGGGCGGTCCTTCCGCATATGACGGCGATCTTTTCCTTTCCGGGCGGGCAGAGCATGCCGTCCGGCAGCCCGGCGATCCCGGTCACCAGCCTCAGGGCCTCTCTTCCCGCAAAAGAGAGAGCGCCGGCTTCCTGTATGTATCTTCCGCAGCCGATCCTGAAGGACCGGTCGACGAACTTGAGATCGGCAGCCATTCTTTATCTCAGCAGCTCTTCGGGGATCGAGTCCGCCAGGCGGACGGCTCCCGCGAAGGAGGGATGGAGATGGTCGCCCGAATCGTATTCGGGGATCATGAGATCGGGAGAGGCGGGATCGCGGACGGCGGCCTCGAAATCAAGGACTCCGTCGCAGCCGGCTTCCTTCCTGATCCAGTCGTTGACGAAGAGGCGGGTCCTCTCCCTTTCGCCGTCGCCGTTCTTGCAGCGGGGGCAGGGAAGAAGCGTCGCGAGATATACCTTGATCCCGAGTCGGTGAGCGGTGTCTATATAGAATTTATAACCCTTTTCGATCATTTCCCCGGCGGTCGGGAGCTCGCTCATCGGGCAGATGCGGTTGCCCTCGCCGGGATGGATGAGGTCGTTGATGCCGTGCAGTATGAAGACGCTGTCGACGCCTGCCTGCGAGATGTCTCTTTCGAATCTCTTTATCCCGGCCTCGCCGAAATGCTTCTTTATCCTGAAGCGGTAGTCGCGAAGGATTCGGCCTCCTCCGATCGCCTTTCTGATCACCGAGACGTTCCTTATCCCGAGGTCGTATATCCTGTGTGCCAGGGCGTCGGGCCAGGGCTGGGCGGTTATCGAATCGCCGAAGGCGACGATCGCGCGGCAGTCGGGAGAGGTGAGAAAATCTATCGTGTTAAGGAAGACGTAAGGGCCGTTTTCGCCGTATTCCTCGAGCGGGACGCATTCGGCCGCAGCCCAGTTGCCCTTGCCGTAGTATTTTTTGATGTAGTAGCCGTTGTTCGAGTGACCTGTGACGAGCCTTGTCAGATCGGCGAAATAGATGCTTACGCAGAACTCCTCGCCGGCCTCAAAGCTGAAGGGGACCGGGTCGCTGACGGCGTCCTCCCCCGCCTGCATGATGAGATCGGGATTCCCGCCGAATGTGACTCTCGCGTTCGTTTCGGGAATGATATATTCGCCCGACGCGCGCTTCGCGACGAAGACTCCGGCGATCCTGACCGCCTCGGGTCCGTAGCGGTTCGAAAAATGAAGCCTCAGGGCGCTGCCGGCGACCGTCGGGAAGATGACGTATCTGAATGACTGATCCTCAATGAACTCGGCGTGGTTCTGGGAGACCACCGACACGGCGCAGCCCCAGCCCGCGACCCATTTTTTCTCCGTCTCAATCTCCATCTGCTTTTCCTTTTCTGCGTTTCCGCCCCGGGAGGCCCCGGGACTATACAATAATTCTTTTATATTATAGCATAAATCTTCTTACCAAACAATAATTATTTTTTTCTTTTTTCGGGTTCAGTGTTTCTTATTGTTGACAAATACTCTCCCCGGTTGTATACTTAAAACACAGGATCCGCGCGCGCTGAGCCGGAGCCCTGCCGGGCTGCCGAAGCTTCCGGCGCGCCCCGATCCGCCCGCCATTTTCTTTTCCGGAGGTGTCCAATGGTAAGTATGTACAGACAGGTCAAGACGCTGCTCGGTGAGCTTGAAAAGATGATCCCCAAAGAGGAATACCGCCCGGGCGGAATCGAGTATCTGCCCTGCGGATACAGGAAGGACAGCTTCCCGCCCGAAGAGGGATTTCTGCCCTTTGAGAACGGCGGCAGATGGGGGACCGGGAATGATTCCCACGCCTGGTTCCGACTGCACCTTGAACTCCCCGACAGCATGAAACAGGATCCGACCGCCGCGCTCCTCCTGTCGACCGACCGCGGGGGCTGGGACGCCAGCAACCCGCAGGTGATCTGCTTTATCGACGGGGTCATGCGCCAGGGCGTCGATACCAACCACCGCGAGGTAAGGCTCAACCTGCCGGGTGAGGGCCGCGATTCCTTCGACATCCTCCTCTACGCCTACACCGGCCCGAGGATCGCCGACGCATCCCTCTCTCTGTCGGTCGTGACGAAGCATGCCGAAGTCGAGAAGCTCTGGTACGATATTTCTGTCCCGGCGAGGGCTCTCGAATGCACAGAGAAGAACACCCGCGAATACATGGAGACGCTGTCCGCGCTCAGCCGCGCCCTGACGATGGTGGATTTCCTCGAGCCGCGGGGAGAGGACTTTTACGAGTCGGTGAAGGCGGCGGACGCCTGGCTCGAGGATAATTTCTATTCGAAGTGCCGGGGCAACGGCACGTCGGCCGTCTGCATCGGGCACACGCACATCGACGTCGCCTGGCTCTGGCCGATCAGGCAGACGAGAGAAAAGGCGCAGCGCTCCTTCGCGACCGTCATAGAGCTTATGAAGCGCTATCCCGAGTACCGGTTCATGTCCTCCCAGGCCTATCTCTACAAGGCGGTCAAGGAGGACGCTCCCGAGCTTTACCGCGAGATAAAGAAGATGGTCGCCGCCGGAAGGTGGGAGGTCGAGGGAGCGATGTGGCTCGAGGCCGACTGCAACCTGCCCTCGGGCGAATCGCTCGTCCGACAGATAATCTACGGAAAGCGCTTCTTCAAAGAGGAGTTCGGCGTCGATTCCCGTGTCCTCTGGCTCCCCGACGTCTTCGGATACTCGGCGGCGCTGCCCCAGATCCTTAAAAAGAGCGGCGTCGACTGGTTCGTCACCTCGAAGATCAGCTGGAACGATATGAATATCATGCCATATGATCTTTTCAGATGGCGGGGGATCGACGGGACCGCGGTCCCGACCTACTTCCTCACCGCACAGAAGAAGGGGAGGGACGACTCCTTCTCGAAAGGGACGACCTACAACGCGAACACCAACCCCGAGATGATCGCCGGGACCTACAACCGCTTCCAACAGAAGGATCTTTCCGACGAGGCCCTCGTCACCTTCGGCTTCGGGGACGGCGGAGGCGGTCCCACCTCCGAGATGCTTGAGATCCTCCGGAGGCAGAAGGAGGGCCTGCCCGGACAGCCGAAGGCCGTCATCGGGTTCGCCGGCGACTTCCTGAAGAGGCTCGAGGCCCGGATGGAGGAGGGCGTGAGAGTGCCCGAATGGAGGGGCGAGCTCTACCTTGAATACCACCGCGGAACATACACATCGAACGCGAAAAACAAGAAGAACAACCGCCGCTCCGAACTGCTCCTGCAGCAGGCCGAGCTACTCTCGGCATCGGCGGAGGTCCTGCTCGGCAAGCCCTTCCCGTCGGAGGAGCTCTCGGAGATGTGGGAGACGGTGCTCACCGATCAGTTTCACGACATCATCCCCGGCTCCTCGATAAGGGAGGTCTACGAGGACACCGACCGCGACTACGCCGCGATCTTCGCGAAGACGGGTGAGATAACCGAAGCGAGGCTTTCGGCGATCGCGTCGGCGGTAGATACAGACAAAAAATATGTGGTTTTCAATCCGCACTCCTTCGAGGGCAGCGGGACCGTCAAAGTCGGAGGCCGGACATACAGCGTGTCGGGGATCCCTGCGAAGGGCTACCGCGCCGTCGATCTCGCCGACCGAGGCTGCAGCGTAAGCGCCGAAAAGACGGAGGATGGATACCGCTTCGAGAGCCCCTGGTGGATCGCGGTCTTCGACGGAAATGCCGAGCTCGTCTCGCTCTACGACAGGAAAAACCTCCGCGAGGTCATCGCGGAAGGGGAGAGGGCGAACAGTTTCAGGATCTATGAGGACTACCCCGACAGGTACGACGCCTGGGAGATCGTCGAATACAGCGGATACAAGTATCTCACGCTCGGCGCCGCCGAATCGGTCAAAATAGTTTCCGACGGCCCGCGGCGCGGACTCTCGTTTGTGAAGACGCACGGCGACAGCCGGATATATCAGACGGTCTGGTTCTGCGACTCGATGCCGAGGATAGACTTCGAGACCCGCCTCGACTGGCACGGCAAGCACCGCATACTCAGGACCGCCTTCCCGGTCGCGGTGAACTCCGACAGGGCTTCCTTTGAGATCCAGTTCGGCCACACCGAGCGGCCGACCCACTTCAACACCTCCTGGGACAGGATGAAGTTCGAGACTTGCGGCCACAAATTCGCCGATCTTTCTGAGGGCGGTTACGGAGTTTCTCTCCTCAACGACTGCAAGTACGGCTACAACATCCACGGACACACGATGATGCTTACCCTGCTCAAGTGCCCGTCATACCCGAACGAGGTCGCCGACGAGGGAGTGCACGAATTCACATACTCGCTCCTGCCTCACGCCGGCACGCTCTATGACTCGGATACCGTCCGCCAGGGGTATATGCTCAATCTGCCGATGACGGCGGTCGAGGTTCCTTCCGGCGCGCCTGCGGGATCCGCCCGGCTGCCCGAAAGCTGGTCGGC
The DNA here is from genome assembly GCA_900321265.1 of uncultured Eubacteriales bacterium. Lineage (GTDB taxonomy): Bacteria > Bacillota > Clostridia > Oscillospirales > CAG-272 > CAG-390. The sequence continues at coordinate 456 of ONVJ01000098.1, read as the reverse complement.
GGTGACAGTCGGAGCCACTAACGTCGTCGCCGACACCGTCAAAGCCGCCGAGGACGGCGACGGGATCGTGATAAGGCTCTATGAGAGCCTGAACAGGCGCTGCCGGACGACAGTCACCCTCGGGTTCGGGATCGAAAGCGCCGAGCTCTGCGACCTGCTTGAGAAACCTGGAAAGAGCCTGGGATTCGAATCGGGAGATGGAAAGACAACCCTTGAGATCGACGTTCTGCCCTTTGAGATAATCACGCTGAAGGTAAGGCCGAAGAAGAAGAAGTAAAAAAACTGAGGGCTGCCCATGACCCGGTTCGCGGGTATGCGGCAGCCCTTCAGGAAAGTATAGGGTTTTCTTCGCGGATCGGCACGGGTCGCCTGCCGGCTACAGCCGGTCAGACTATCCCCGGCGCGAGGTCGTAGAGAGTCTGGTCGATGTCCGACGGGATCCCGAGCGCCCCGGCG
>ONVJ01000097.1 GCA_900321265.1 uncultured Eubacteriales bacterium | reverse complement strand
GGCGAGCTTGCCGGAAAACTCGGCGCCATCCTCTTCCTCTCGGTCCACTCGAACGCCCCGGGAGGAGATCCTCTCTCAGAGAGATATCCGACGATCCGCGGCGCCGAGACCTACTACTCGATAACCGATCCCGAGGAGAACGCGAAGCTCGCCCGGGCGCTGAACGACGCAGTCGTAAAGACGATGGGGACGCTCGACCGCGGCATCAAGACACGCCGCTACCCCGACAACGATAACCTCGACTACTACGGAGTCATACGCGCGTCGGCGACGTCGGGCTGCAAACGCGCGCTGCTCGTCGAGCACGGCTTCCACACCAATCCCGAGGATTCCGCATTCCTGCAGGACAGCGGCTGCCTCGCGAAGCTCGCCGCCGCTGAGGCGGAGGTCATCGACGCGTACTTCACCGAAAAGGGGATCTGACCGGCGGTAAAACACCGGGATACAGCAGGATCAAATAAAAACACGCCCTGAGGAATCGCTTCTTCAGGGCGTGTTTTTTCAGTCGCGCAAAAGAGGCAGAGGTGTTTTCAGGCGGCACGGCGCGGGTCAGCGGTAGCGCGTGTCGCATCATTACGGGGACTTCGTATCAGTAATCCTCAAGAGCCGTGAGAAAGGTCTTGAATTTGGCTGTGAGTAGCTTGTCAAGCGTTTTCAGCGACGAGGCGATCGGCGAGGACACTGTGACCGACGAGCTTGCCGTGGAGGGATAGACGAGGTATCTCGGGGTGTTCTTGACTTCGCCCAGGATGTATGAATAGATCGATCCGAAAGAGAAGGCGACGTGCCGGTTGATGAAGTCGAACATCTCCGACTCGGCGGCGTTGTCGCTGTATCTCGCGCTGTATGTGAGCTCGTACATCGCCATATAGACGGTGTCGTGCGAGCGGTATGCCAGATCCTCAAGGACCGCGGTTATCATCTCTGCTCTGTCCGCGGCGCATTTCGGGATGCATATTATCGAATGGGTGTCCTGGCTGATGGCCACATAGTCCGCCTGATCGGCGTTCCTCATCGGCATCGGGTAGATCGAGTAATCGATGTCCGCCGCGATGAAATCCTTTGAATACTGGAGCAGGCCGGCGCCGAAGAGCGCGGTCCCCGACTTGAAATAGGGGTAGTTCTGATTCTGCTGACAGTTGACGGCGGGATTCTCGTAATAGAATTTTCGCAAGGTCTCTATGATCTCGACGTTCTGCTCGCCGGTGACCCCCGATTCGATCGTATCGTCAAGTTTCCTGACGAGGTCGATGCACATTCCGGCCTCAAAGCCGTCGATCGTATATGAATTGTTCGGCAGATCGCAGCCGTAGATCTTGCTCGACGCCGCATCGCCGCATTTGGCGACGAGTTCAAGGAATCTGTCAAAGGTCCATTCGCCGTCGTAGACCGTCTGATAGAGTGTCTTCGGCTCGCCGGCGAGGTAGGTCTCCGCCAGCGTGTCGTTGAGGAATACCACCTCCAGCTTTTCGATCAGCGTCGGGGTGAGATCGCCGATCAGGAAGAAGGCCTTGCCGTTGAACATTCCGTTTTCGTAGTATTTCCCCGACCAGTAGGTCTTGCCGGTGTCGATGCGGCTGCCTTCGATGGCCTCGAGGTTGAGGATGAGGCCGTCGGTGATATACGACGTGGTGTAGTAGGAAGGCGCGGTGATAAAGTCGATCGCGTCGTCGCCGCCCGCCTTGTTCGCGGCGATCACGGCGTTTTTCAGTTCCTTCGAGTTGCCTCCGCTCTCGGGATAGGGCACCGTTTCGAAAGCGGCGATGCCGAGGTCGGACATGACGGTCTGGTTCCTTGTGAGAACGGCGTCGTTGACGACCGATCCGGTCTGTTCCTCAGCTTTGAACTCATATTCTCTGGGCTCGGTGGTGGCGATGCGGATCTTTTCTCCGCCGAAATCGAGCGAGAAGAGCCCCTGATCGGGCAGCGTCGACGGATCCGCCGTCTCGGCAGGCTCTTCGGTGACTGCCTGCGGAACCGCGGTCGTCGTCCCGGTATCTTCCTCCGGCGTCTTTCCGGCGCATGCCGGAAGCAGCGCGGAAAGAACGAGCGATGCCGCAAGCAGAATGCGGATCAAACTTCCCTTTTTCACGGTGTTTCTCCTTTTTTCTGTGGTATGACTCTGAAACGGGTCTTCCCTGTGAGGCGTGCAGCCGGGGAAAGGGTCGAAAGACGTTTCTCCGGCTGCGTTATTTTCATATATCCCCCGCCGGGCCGTGTGGCCGCGCATGGAAACCCTTTCGTAAAGGGTGGTGCCCTGCCATCGGCATCACTGCTCCCAGCTTCCGCGCCGCCATCGGGACAAGTCAACCGAAGGGGGAGGGCGCGGGAGGTCTGCAAAACAGCCTCAGTGCTTTATCCGGGCTCCTGAAAAATGTTGTAGGTTCCGATCGGCGACCCAATCACAAACCAAGCAGGGGAAGTTGTTAAAAACCCGTTTTACGGGTTTTTAACAACCCAGCGACTTTTTCTCGGCGCGAGACCGCGCCGTTTTTGCCCGTCTGTCAGCGGGCAAATGAAATAATGATCAGCAAAAAACGAAAAAGGTCGGCCAAAAGCACGGGATCCCGACCGTGCTTTTGGCGGTGCGTTCCCCGAAAAGAAAGGTTCTTTCCGGCTCAGCCGTCGTAGTCGGTCTCCGAGTCGAAGGCCTCGTCGAATATCGCGGCGATGCGGTCGAACTCGGCGTCGTCCTCGATCTCGACAAGATCCTCGGTCCCGTCGTCGTTGACGATCTGCTTGAGGATGATATACTCTTCAAAGCCGCCGTCCTCGTCGGCCGATCCCGCCGGGATCAGCGCGAAATACTGCACCCCGCCGTTCACGCAGCCGCCTATAAGCTCGAATTCATGCTCTTCGTCGTTCTCGTCGAGGAGCGTCACTGTATCGGCGGCGAATTCCTCGGGCGTGCCGGGCGTCGCGTCGGGTCTGTTTTTCTCACTCATCGTTCTTTCTCCTTTTTTCTCCTGGCGGCGCGGAAAACCGCGCCCTTTCCGATCTCAGTCCTTCTGTCCGAGATCGAGTATCCCCGCGAGTATGTAGTTCGAAACGAACATGCCGGCGGTCGTGAAGCGGTAGGATTCTCCGTCGGCTATCACGAAGCCGTCCTCCACATACTCGTCAAGCTGCTTTCCGTATTTGTCCGCGAAGGGCTCTCCGAAGCGTTCCTCGAAGTCCTTTACCGAAACGCCTTCCTCAAGCCGCATCCCCAGCATCACGTATTCGTCCATGCTGGCGGCCGAGTTGATCCGGTCTCTTTCAACGACTATGTCGATGTCGGAATCGATGATCTCAATACCGTCGATGTATTTTCTGATGTCGCGGGTGGTAGTGAACCTTTCTCCGTCGAAGTAGGAGGAGGCGCTGGCGCCCAGACCGAGGTATTCGTCGCAGTGCCAGTATCTCAGGTTGTGCAGACATGCGCTTCCCCGCTTTGCGAAATTGGAGATCTCGTATCTCTCATAACCGCGGGTCTCGAGGTATTTCACCGCGTTCACGTACATCTCGTATACCGCGTCGTCGTCCGGGAGCCTGAGCGAGTCCTTTTTCAGGGCGAAGGGCGTCCCGTCCTCGATCTTCAGCGCGTAGAGGGATATGTGCTCGGGCGAGAGCTTCGTCACCTCAGAGAGGGTGTAGGCAAAGCTCTTTTCGGTCTGTTCCGGGATCCCGTACATAATGTCGACGTTTATGTTATCAAAGCCGGCGCGTCTGGCGTTCTCGAATGTCTCGCAGAACTGCTTGAAGGTGTGCGTCCTGCCGAGAGCCCGCAGCTCGTTTTCGTTTGCCGACTGCAGACCGATCGACAGCCTGTTTATGCCCGCCGCGCGGAGCTTTCTCAGCGATTTGAAGTCGGCGGTGGCGGGGTTGCACTCGATCGATATCTCGGCCGACCGCGGCACCTTGAAGTTGTCGTAGAGGGCGTTCAGGATCCGGCAGATGTGCTTCGGGTCAAGATATGTCGGAGTTCCTCCGCCGATATACACCGAGTCCACCCTGCGGTTCTTGCACTTCTCCGACCAGTCCTCCATCTGAAGGATGAGCGAGTCGGTATAGTGCTCTATGACCGAGATGTTGTTGGGAACGAAGGAGCAGAAATCACAGTATTCGCATTTGCTCCTGCAGAAGGGGATGTGGATATATATGCCGATGGGCGGCTTCGCGTTGGTCAGAGCCATGGTTCTTTATCCTTTCGGTTATGTCATCAGATATTGCGTCCTGAAGGATCAGCTGTCGTCGTCGCCCAGCCTCAGGACGGCCATGAAGGCCTCGGGAGATACCTGCACCGAGCCGAGCTTGCGCATCTTCTTCTTGCCTTCCTTCTGCTTTTCAAGCAGCTTTTTCTTTCTCGTTATGTCGCCGCCGTAGCATTTGGCAAGGACGTCTTTCCTCAGCGCCTTCACCGTTTCCCTGGCGATTATCTTCGATCCGATCGCGGCCTGGATCGGTATCTCGAAGAGCTGGCGCGGGATGTTCTCCTTAAGGCGCTCGGCGATCTTTCTCGCCCTCGCGTAGGCCTTTTCCTCGTGCACGATGAAGGAAAGGGCGTCGACCTGCTCGCCGTTGAGGAGGAAATCCAGCTTGACGAGCTTTGACGGGCGGTATTCCGAGAATTCGTAGTCGAGCGAGGCGTACCCCCTCGATCGGCTCTTGAGCGCGTCGAAGAAGTCGTAGATTATCTCGTTGAGCGGCAGCTCGTAGTGGAGCTCGACGCGTTTTTCGTCGAGATATTTCATATCCGCGAAGATCCCGCGCCGGTCCTGGCAGAGGTCCATCAGTCCTCCGACATACTCGGAGGGAGTGATGATCGATGCCTTCACTATCGGCTCGCGGGCCTCGGTCACCGAGTCCCCCGCGGGGAAGCTTGAGGGATTGTCGATCTTACGCTCGCTGCCGTCGCGCATCGTCACCTCGTAGATGACGCTCGGGGCGGTGGTGATGAGGTCGAGGTTGAACTCGCGCTCGAGCCTCTCCTCGATGATCTCCATGTGCAGAAGCCCGAGAAACCCGCATCTGAACCCGAATCCGAGGGCGGTCGAGGTCTCGGGCTCGAAGGTGAGCGAGGCGTCGTTCAGTCTCAGCTTCTCGAGGGCGTCGCGCAGGTCGCCGTATCTCGCCCCGTCCTCGGGGTAGATGCCGGCAAAGACCATCGGATGGACCGCCTGGAAGCCGGGCAGCGGGGTGTCGGCGGGATCGCAGTCCAGTGTGACGGTGTCGCCGACGCGGGTGTCGGTCACAGTCTTGATCGAGGCGGTGAAATAGCCGACCTCTCCGGCAGACACCGAATCCGACGGCGACAGCCCCAGCGGCTCCATATAGCCGACGGCGGTTATGTCGAATCTCGCGCCGCTGCTCATGAGCCTTATCCGGTCGCCCGGCCTCAGTACGCCGTCGACCACTCTTATATAAACGACGACGCCGAGGTAGGAGTCGTAGTAGGAATCGAATATCAGGGCCTTGAGCGGCGCCTCCGGGTCGCCCTTCGGGGCGGGTATGTCGGTTATGACGGCCTCGAGGACGTCTTCGATGTTCAGCCCGAGCTTGGCGGACACGGCCGGACAGCCTTCCGCCGGGATGCCGATTATGTCCTCGATCTCCTTCCGGCAGCCTTCGACGTCGGCCGAGGGCAGATCGATCTTGTTCACGACCGGGACGATCTCAAGCCCCGCGTCGACGGCGAGATAGGCGTTGGCGAGCGTCTGGGCCTCGATGCCCTGCGTGGCGTCGACGACGAGCAGCGCGCCTTCGCAGGCGTTCAGCGACCGCGAGACCTCGTAGTTGAAGTCGACGTGCCCGGGGGTGTCTATGAGATTGAAAACATAGTCTTTTCCGTCGCGGGCCCTGTAGTTCATCCTCACGGCGCGGGCCTTGATCGTGATGCCCCGCTCGCGCTCGAGATCCATGTTGTCGAGTATCTGCTCCTCCATGTCGCGGACCGCGACGGTCCCGGTCGCCTCCAGGAGACGGTCGGCCAGAGTGCTCTTCCCGTGGTCTATATGCGCTATGATCGAGAAATTCCTGATAAGAGCCTGGAGACCGGCCTTTTCGTTCAAAACAGTCTTCCGACCTTTCCGAGGATCAGCTCCTCAATATATATCCTGAAATATTATATCAAAAAACAGGATAAAGTGCAACAGTTTTCGGCGCCGGGCGGGAAAATGCGCGGACAGAGCGGCAAAGACGGCGGTTTTTGGGTTCCGGACAAGATTTTTCTTGATAAATAATTAAAAATGTGATATTATATTTAATCGGTCCGCCCGGCGCGGACGTCCGCTTGAAAACAATAAAACATATATCGAAAGGCAGGAACCCTTATGACCTACAACAAGAAAAGCATCGAAGACATCGACGTATCCGGCAAGAGAGTGCTTGTCCGCTGCGACTTCAACGTTCCGCTGAAGGACGGCGTCATCACCTCCGACAAGCGTATCGTCGAGGCGGTCCCCACCATCAAATACCTCCTCGGCAAGGGCGCCGCCGTCATCCTCTGCTCCCACATGGGCAAGCCGAAGGGTGAGGTCAACAAGAAATACACCCTCGCTCCGGTCGCCGCGAGACTGACCGAGCTCCTCGGACAGAAGGTCGAGCTCGCTCCCGACACCATCGGTCCCGAGACAAAGAAGATGGCCGCCGCTCTTCCCTTCGGACGCGCGCTGCTCCTTGAGAACACCCGTTTCGACAAGAGAGAGGAAGCCAACGATCCCGAGTTCGCGAAGGAGCTCGCCTCGATGGCCGAGATCTTCGTGAACGACGCCTTCGGCGCCGCTCACAGAGCTCACGCCTCGACCGCCGGCGTCGCGATGTACGGCGGACTTCCGGCCGTCTGCGGCTACCTGATCCAGAAGGAGATCGGAGTCATGGGCAAGGCCCTCGAAGACCCGAAGAGACCCTTCATAGCCATCCTCGGCGGCGCCAAGGTGTCCGACAAGATCGGCGTTATCAACAATCTCCTCGACAGGTGCGACACGATCATCATCGGCGGCGGAATGGCCTATACCTTCTTCAAGGCTCTCGGCAACGAAGTCGGCAACTCGATCTGCGAATACGACAAGCTTGACATAGCCCGCGAAGCCATCGCCAAGGCGAAAGCTAAAAAGGTCAACTTCATGCTCCCCGTCGACAACATCATCGGCAAGGAGTATAAAGAGGATACCACCTACATGCGCATCTACTCCGACTCGATCCCCGACGGATGGATGGGACTCGACATCGGCGAAAAGACCCAGGAGCTCTACTCGAAATCGATCGAGGGCGCCGGGACGATCGTCTGGAACGGCCCGATGGGCGTCTCCGAGTGGCCGCACTTCGCCGGCGGAACAAACGCCGTCGCCAAGGCGGTCTCCGAGAGCGGCGCGATCTCCATCATCGGCGGAGGCGATTCCGCGGCGGCGGTCGAGAAGCTCGGCTACGCCGACAAGATGACCCACGTCTCCACCGGCGGCGGAGCCTCCCTCGAGTTCCTCGAGGGCAAGGAGCTGCCCGGCATCGCCTGCCTGCAGGACAAATGACCGGAGGTAAAAGAGATGAAGCCTGAATCAAGAAGGACGGTCATCGCCGGCAACTGGAAGATGAACTTCACGCCGAAGGAAGCGAAGAAGTTCCTCAAGGCCGTTACCCCCCTCGTCGCCGGAAAGGACGCCTGCGACATCGTCTTCTGCGCTCCCTACGTGACCGTCGAGGCCGCCGTCAAAGCGGCGAAGGGCACGAACATCCACATCGGTGCCGAGAACGTCCACTATGAGGACCACGGCGCCTTCACCGGCGAGGTGTCCGCCAGGATGCTGAAGGAGATCGGCGCCGAGTACGTCATCGTCGGACACAGCGAGAGAAGACAGTATTTCGCCGAGACCGACGAAACGGTCAACAAGCGCACGAAAGCCGCCCTCGCGGCCGGCCTGAAGGTCATCCTCTGCCTCGGCGAGGTCAAGGAGCAGAGGCTCGCCGGCATCACCGACGAGGTCGTCGGCATGCAGACGAAGCTCGATCTGGCCGGGATCACCGCCGAAGAGCTGAAGAACGTCATCATCGCCTACGAGCCGGTCTGGGCTATCGGCACCGGACTTACCGCCACTCCCGCCCAGGCGGACGAGACCTGCGGCGTCATCCGCAAGGTCGTCGCCTCTCTTTACGGCAAAAAGGCCGCCGACGAGATCACCATCCAGTACGGCGGTTCGATGAACGACAAGAACGCCGCGGAACTCCTCGCCAAGAAGAACGTCGACGGCGGACTCATCGGAGGCGCCTC
>ONVJ01000084.1 GCA_900321265.1 uncultured Eubacteriales bacterium | reverse complement strand
CCGGCTGAGCACCTTCGGGATCGAGGACCGAAAGATCCACGTCGTGAGCTATACCTATAACAGGGACGAGGTCCGGATCGTGCCGGCAAATCTGATCGACACCGACTTCGGCTCCTGGCAAAGCTTTGAGGTCGGACCCGACAGACTTACCTCGAGGATGATGGTGTTTGACGCGACGGTCCCGCTCTCGGTCTTCGCGAGAAGGGAGATGCTCGACAGGATAGAGATCCCCGCGGCGGCGAAGGAGCCTATGAGAAGCACGATGACATTCATGGGAACACCCGCGGGCGGAAGCTTTGCCGGCCTTGCCGGCATGATGATGATGACGGCTGCAGGAGCCGGAGAAGAGAAGACGGACGTCACCGGTACGCCGGAGCCCGGCGCCGGAGAAGGGAAAGAAGCAGCGACGCCGTCGCGTACCCCGAAGTTCTGTCCCGAATGCGGCAGCAGGATAACCTACGCCGGCTCGAAGTTCTGCTCCGAGTGCGGCAGCAGGCTGTGAGAGACGGTCCGGATGAGTTTTTTGAACCGGTAAATCATTTTTTTTGAATCAATAACAAGGTCATAAAGGAGAAAAAGAGCAAAATGAGGAAAGAAGCCTTATGCGTTCTGCTGGCGCTTGCCGTCCTGCTGGCGGCAGCGGCGGGATGCTCCGCGCCGCGGAAGAGCTCTGAGCATCTTGACGACTATGTCTTTACGCTCAAATACCGCGACAACTTCAACATACTTCAGCTGACAGACATCCACTGGAACGCCAACACGTCGGCGACGGCGTCGAAGAGCTATATGGACAAGCTGCTGAAGGAGACGGCGGATCACATCACCGCGACGCAGGGAGAGGGATCGAAGATCGATCTCGTCGAGCTCACCGGCGACATGTTCATGCTGACGAACACCTACCACGTGAAGACCTTCATCGATTATTTCGAGGAGAAGGCTGAAGAATACGGGTTCGTCTACACGGCGATCTGGGGCAACCACGACCGCCAGGGGCTCTACAACCCCAACTGGCTGGGCAGGATGTTCGCGAAGGCTCCGCACTGCATCTACTTCGAGCCCGACGACGACGTTTACGGCCGCAGCAACTTCGTGATCAATCTGACAGAGGACGGCACGAAGTCGACAAAGGCGGTCTGGATGATCGCCAACCTCGACTCGGGCGCCAGCTTCTCCGAGACAGAATTCTACCCCTTCCGGGATTACGACTACATCCGCCCCGACCAGACCGAGTGGTTCCTGGCCGAGCACGCGGCCGCCGGAGATGACGTCCCCGCGATAGCATACTACCACATCCCTCAGGACGAGAATGAAAAGGCCTGGGTCGACGTTACCGAAAAGGCCGCAGATTACAAGAACAAGTTCTTCAAGCTCGAGGGCTTCGCCGACAACGGCAGCGAAAAATACGCGAGCGACTTCATCGACAGGGCGAAGGACCACGGCCTCGTGGCCGCCTTCATGGGCCACGCGCACAATGTCGACTGGACGGTCGAGTACGAGGGCGTCGTCATCGGACTCGGCGTGAAGACGGGCGAGGAGCTCTACTTCGCACACGTCGACGCCTCATCGGATGACAGCGCAGTCCGTGCGGGACTTGAATCGACCGGGATCGACGAGAATTTCGATCTCATCGGCGCGTCGCTCGTAACGCTTACCGGGAGCGACGGCTCATTCGAGCTTGAGCATCTCTACTTCAACGAAAGGACCGGCGGCGATTTCGTCAGATGGGTGAAATGGTGATGAAAATGTTTGATCGGGATAATTTCGTCTGCCCCTCTTCAGGGTCGAGAAAGGCCGGGCTTGTATCCTTCGCCTGCCTCGTCTTCCTCTATGTGATAACCGCGTTCACCTTCATGAACGCCCTCTACTGCTTCTCCGACTGCGTCGGATCGACCGTCGCGGGCTCGGCGGACATCGCCCTGCGGGACGCGATGAGGTCGGTCCCCGTCTTTCTCTCCTTCGGCGTGACTCTGGGCGGACTGATGATCTGCCAGGCATTCTTCCGCAACGAGAGCCCGGACATCCTCGCGAAAAAGGCAAAGAAGCACGCGGTCATAACCGTCGCGATCGGCGCCTTCGTCATCCTTTACACCGTCGCGATGAGGTTCGCGGGCAGGTATCTGTCGCTGACCGAAGGCGCGCCCTCCCCCTTCTATCCGCTTGACGCCATGCTCTACGCGCTCCTCTTTATCGCGGGTGGAGTCTGCGTCCTCCTGTATTTTAAGAAATACGCCGGCAGCAAGCCCTATAACGGTCCCTCGCGGCCTCTCGCCCGGGGGAAGGCGGGATTTTTCCGCAACCTCTTTGTGACGCTCTGGTTTCTCTTCGGGCTTTACGGCTTCTGCGGTTTCTTCTACAGCATCTTTATCGTCGATTTCTCACACGGATATCTGCCATATACTCTGGCGTCGATGTTCGCCTCTCTCGTCACCTTCCTCTCGTTTGCCGTCTGGGAGCTCTGCTACAACGCCCTGAAGCCCGAAAAGCGGGGCGGCGCGATGCTCAGAGTGTCGCTCGTCTGCCTCGGCGTCTCGGTCATGTCGGCGGTCTTCTACTTCGTCGCGCTGAAATTCAACCTCGACGGTCCGTCGAACGTCGGCTTCGGACTTCTGCCGGTCGCCTTCTCGGCCAGCGTCAATTTTGCCACGATGATATCGGTGTTCACCCCGCTTATCGCTTCGGTCGCCGGACTTCTCAGAAGCCTTTCACTTAAAAAGCGCGGATAAAGAAACCCGAAAACCGAAACGAAAGAGAGAGAGAAAAAAAATGACCGGCTTCGGAATAAACGTTCTTGATTTCGGCGCGAAGGGCGACGGGATCGCCGACGACACCGCGGCGATACAGGCCGCGATAAACTTCGCCGCAGAGCGCGGGGGAGGGAGGATACTCTTCCCCTACACGAAGGGCGGATACCGCGTTGCCTCGCCTGCGGTCGAAGAATATGAGGGAAAGCCGCTCAGGGCCCAGCTCATGATCCCGCCAGGATCCGCGAACATTATGCTCGAGGGCGAGATGCCCTGCAGGATGCTCAACTCCTACCAGGTGCGCCCGCCCGAATCGGTGGCGCAGAACTTCGAGCCGACGAGGTTCGTTGAATTCACCGGCCATGAGCTCGGTGAGAACAACACGAGGATTTTCTCCGACTGGAACGCGCCCGAAGAGCATGATCCCACTGCGAGGCCATACTCGATCCTCGCCGCTCCCGAAGGGACGAGCTGCAAGGGAAGGTTCAGCGCGTCGCAGTTCTCGATCGCGAACATCGATTTCAGGGTGCCGATGAGACAGGAAAAAATGTATCCGACTCAGTCTGCGGTCGATCTTCAGAACGTATCGCGGGTGCACGTCTGTGACTCTCAGTTCGCCCTGCGCGAAAACGTCGGCGACACTATCCTCGGACTCGAGCTTCAGCCCAATCCCTGCCACACCGCGGGGCTGGTGCTGTCGGGCGATCAGAACGATGACAACGTCGTCCGGAACGTCGCGGTGCAGGGGTTCCGCTACGGTATCGTCTCGGGCGAGCACGTCGTCGCCGACTATCTCTACATCCACAACTGCGAGGAGGGGCTGACCTTCCACGACTGCTCGCACCTTTCGGTGTTCGGGCATATCGTCGCGCAGCATAACGCGGTAATAATTTCCACCGCCGACACCGATCTTTTCGGCATGCCGAAAGGCCCCTGCAACGTTGAGATCGGATCGGTGAATTTCGAGAGCGGCTCAAAGCTGAAGCCGGAGGTGTCCCGCCTCCGCCTCGGGGTCCGCGACACCGAGGGCAGGCTTCACGGCTCTCTGAAGTGGCACAAGCCCTGGGGCAGACAGGAATTCCCCGCGGTCTGCACCGACAGATTCAAAATAGAGCAGTTCTGACACCCTGGACCGGCGGAAAGGCCGGAAAAAGAAAGGGCCGCCTGGCGTGACGTTATGTCTGTCCCGCTGCACAGGCGGCCAGAAGGAGCCGTATATGGACCGACTGAAGAATTTCTTCTCATACTTCTTCGGCGCCGGCGACAGCGTCGAGTTCCGCAACTTCACTCCGGCGCATTTTATCCCGATACTGCTCATGATCGCAGTCATCCTCCTGATATGGAGATTCCGCGACAGGCTGAGAGAGTACAGAAACGAAAAGAAGATAAGGCTCGCTCTGGCTCTGGTGATGATAATCACCGAGATGTCCTATTTCTGGAGGCTGGTCGGAGTGCCCTCGCTCGGGGCGAATCCCGAGGACCATCTTCCCATCACCCTCTGCGGCTGGGGAGTGATCTTCGCGAGTTATATGCTCGTCACGAAGAACCAGACGCTCTTTGACATACCCTATTTCTGGCTCTTTTCGGGGACGGTCTTCGCCCTCATCACGCCGACGGTCATCACCTACACCGGTCCGACGAGATTCCGCTACTATCAGTTCTGGATCGAGCACACCGCGGGTTATATCGCCGTCTTCTATATGATATTCGTCCACAGGATGAGACCGACTCTGAAGTCGGCGGTCAAGGCCTGGGCCGCCACCGCCGTCATGGCGGGTGTCGCCTTCTTCGCCAACGAGTTGATCGGAGGCAAAGCGAACTATCTCTTCATGGCCCGGCCTGAGGAGACGAAATCGATCCTTGATTTTCTGCCCTCGAACTACGCGGTCAGGGTGCTCTTCATGGCTGCCGCCGTCACGCTGCTCTTTTTCCTCTCATATCTGCCCTGGCTGATATCCGACCGGAAAAAGATGAAGAAAAAGGCGCAGGACGGGGCCGGAGGAAAGGAAGTGACAGAAGAAAATGTTTAAAAAGACAGTTGCTTTCATACTTGCCGCCGCTCTGCTGATATCGCTCTGCTCATGCGGGCTGCTGTCGGGAAGAGGTGGCAAAAATACCGCCCATGAGGAGCTCATGGCAGAGGTCAGGGAACTCGCGGCAGCCGCCGCGGAGCAGTATGACGCGAGGCTGACCTTCGAGAGCGAATACGTCTGGGGACTGGCACAGGCTGAGATCTCATCCCTCCGCCTCTTCATCGACTGGCTCCTCTGGCTGGGGGGCGAGGGAGAGAATATCACCGCCGTCATCGGCGACGCGCCCTACCGCAGCTGGGAGGAGATAATCGCCGCAGGGATCGGCAGCCCGGCGCCCTTCAGCTTCGAGGGCCTGCTCTGCCGGGTCATGGGAGAGAAGGAGAGATCCGAGGAGCTTTATGAAAAGGCGAAATACAATCCGTTATATTCAGAGAGGGATTTCCGCTATCTGCGCGATCTTTCGGTCGACGAGCTGAGGCCGATCAGGGAGGAAGCTGCAAAGCTCGAGCTTGAGATATACGGCGTATATACCCCGAGGACGGTGCTTCTCGCACCTCCCACCGGAGCCGAGTTTTCGCCTGCCTACCATCTGGCGATGGCGGAAGAGATGGCGGAGGACCCGAAGACTGCCGCGGCATGTGCGCTCAACGCCCTGCTGGCGTCTCCGCTGACGCCCTCGCTCTACGCCGGCGCCTCCGTCTACGAACTGAACGCCGGAAACGCAGAGCTTGCCCTTGAGATACTGAACGACGGACTCTTCCTGGCTCCCGAAGACGCCTCGGTCAACTACGTCGCCGCCCTTGTCTTTCACGCCGCGGGCGACGACGCCTCTGCGCGGTCCTTTATCGATACCGCAAAGGCGAAGGCGGACGGTGAGCTCCTTGAGAATATAAACCGGCTTGCCGGACAGATCGGAGGCTGAGAGATGAGGATCAGAATGAGGATCAAAAAGATCATATCCGCGATTACCGCGGCGGTCATGCTTGCCTCCGCAATGCTTCCGGCGTCGCTGCCCGTCTCGTCTGCGAGTCTTCAGGAGCAGTCATGGCTCTCGCACCTCCGTCCGTCGAATCTGCCCGGAGACAAGGTAAAAGACTCATATCCCGTCGAACTGAAGGTTTCGGTCGCCGGGCAGCAGGAGATAACTCTCAAAGGGACCTGCTCTCTCGAGGGGAAACTGACCGACGACGACATCCTCGACGCCATGAAAAAGGCGGCCGCGGAGGTCGACGGCTACAAGAGCCCCGAGAACGCGGTCGAGGACAAGCTGAAGATCGACAAGCTGCAGAAAAAGGTAACCTTCGGAAAAGAGGAGCAGGAGAGAATAGTCAAAAACTGGCTCTCGCTCGTCGGCATGGACAAGGTCGCCGATCTGCTGGGCGGAAAGCTGCCCTCCTACGGAGAGGCGGACACGATCGGGGCCGTCGTCGATTTCATATCCGAGGGCAAGCTCCCCGGCGCCGGATCACTCGTTCCCGTCCCGACGGACGTCAGCGGCTTTTCCCAGGGCCTCGTTATAAACGGCGTCCTTCTGAGCATCGATCAGTATAAGCGCGATCAGGAAAAATACAAGGATATCGTCGAGCTGGCCGCGGCAAGGGCACGCTTCCGCGAGTTCAACGGCATAATGAACCGGATCCTGAAGGAAACGGCCCGCGAAAAGACGGCCTGGACGATCAGGATAGAGGATCAGGTCACGAAAGATCAGCTCTACCGCGGGGAGCCCGAGATCTACGCGCCATATATCTATACCGCCGACATCGTCCTCGTCAAAAAGGACGGCGGATACGGGGATCCCGTCGGAGCCTATCAGGGGAGATTCGTCATCGACATCGACGTCTCGCTCCTCGACTACGACCGCAACTTTGCCAAATATCTCGCGGAGTCATACAACAAAAGGCTGAGGGAGATGCCGGGATACATCGACGAATCGATGATGTGGAAGGTCGTGTCACAGTCGGCGAACAGGACGTCGGAGAACAAAACGACACTCGAGGGCAAAAAGGTATACGTGACGCTTGCCGATTCGCTTGGAGGCGTGTTCGAGATGAAGCTCGATCCTTATGCGCTCGACATCGCCTACAGCAGGGTGCTTCACGATTTCGTCAGCGTGATCACGCAGAAGGGCGAGGCGGCCACCGCCACCCAGACCTGGACCGAGATAACCGACTCTGAGGCCGGGACGGCATATGTTCAGGTATATGACAGGGTCGTCGACATCCTCGGAAACGTGAGCGAAAACACCAGCACCGACGACGATCCCTACCCGGCAGTCGATCCGCGCTCCTATCTGGGCCTCACGCTCGTCGTCGACATGGCCGGCTGACACAGGGGGACAGATATGAAAAAGATTGTTTTACTGCCGATCGCGATCGCGCTGGCCGCGGCGCTTTCCTCCTGCGCGCTGTCCGGGCTCGGACAGCTTTTCGGGGAGACTCCGCTCACCCGGCTTGACGATCCCTACGCTCTCTCCCCGTCCGAGGGGGCAAAACCGATGAACCTTCAGACCTCTGCGGAGACGGAATACGGAATCGATATCCCGGGAGGGATCACGCTGCCCGCGGCTGACTGGCCAGACAACGAATTCACGAAGCTTATCCCGAAGCCGGAATTTGCCCTTCTCAGCGCCGAGACCGGCGAGCACGGGTTCACCGCTGCCTTCAGAGGCGTCGGCGCGGAACAGATGAAGGCATACGCCGGAAAGGTAAAAGCCGCAGGCTTCACAGTCGATCCCGAAGAGACCGACGAGAATGTCATGGGAATGTCGGTCTACAGCTATTCGGCGTCGAACGGGAAGGGTTATTCGGTCAGCGTGTCCTTTACGGCGGGAGT
>ONVJ01000042.1 GCA_900321265.1 uncultured Eubacteriales bacterium | reverse complement strand
TCCTGGTCTTCCACCTTCGGAAGCAGCAAAAAGGTGGTCGGGAACACGATTAAGAGCATAAACAAGGCCTTCGGGCTGGAATGACCTATAGTTCGACGTTCTTTCAGGCCCGTCAAACCAAAGCTCCGGGAGCGCTGTCTGGAAGCTCACGTTCGTTCAACGTCGTCTCGGAGAATCCCGACGCGCAGGCCGCTGAGCTAACAAACGTCGGCAGCTTTGAAAAGTGCTGGAAAAACGTCGACGGAAAATGGTGGCTCTATAAGACCGCCTCTCATAACGAAGCCTTTTCGGAGGTGTTTATTTCCAGGCTTTGCTCGGAGCTGGGCATTCGGTGCGCCGATTATGAACCGGCGGGTACAGGTCTTGTAAAAACGCTCGACTTTACCGAAGGAAAAACAAATTTTGAACCGGCGCTGACCTTTATGGGAGATAACGAGGACTGCGGGGATGTTATCGCGGAACTGAAAAAGCGCTGCGGCTGACCGGAATGAAAGTCCGTACCGGCGCCGTTTCGCGGTATCTGCTTGACAGATACGCGATCATCACGGGGTGTTAGCTGACAGCAGGAACATAACTGAGAAAGGACTCGCACAGTTGGGATCATTGAGATCCACGACATGTACGAGTCCTTTTTTGTCCGGCTTTTTACACTATCTCTATCAGATCCTTCGGCGACTGTGTGAAATCGTAGAAGCCGTCCTCGGTTATCGCAATCATGTCCTCGATCCGGCAGCCGTACTTCCCGGGGAGGTAGATGCCCGGCTCGTCGGTGACGACGTGTCCCGGCTGCAGCACCGCCGACATCGCCGCCCTGGGCGAGAGGGAGGGCGCCTCGTGGATGTACATCCCCACGCCGTGGCCGAGGCCGTGGCCGAAGCGTCCGGCGTAGCCGGCGTCGTCGATGATCTTCGAGGCGATCATATGCATCTTCCTGCAGCCTTTTTTCGGGCCGATCTGATCCAGCACGGCGAGCTGCGCCGCGAGGACGGTTCCGTACACCTTCTTTATCTCCGCGTCTGCCTTTCCGATGACGACCGTCCTAGTCATGTCGGAGCAGTAGCCGTCGACCGCCGCGCCGAAGTCCATCGTGAGGAAGCCCTTCTCGAGCTTGACGTCGCGCGGGACCCCGTGGGGCATCGACGACGCGGTCCCCGACACCGCTATGGTGTCGAAGGCGGCACGCTCTGCGCCGTGGGCTCTCATGAAGAACTCGATCTCAAGCGCGACCTCGCGCTCGGTCCTGTCGGGCGTCAGCCATTCGACTATATGCGAGAAGGCCATGTCGGTGATCGCCTGAGCGCGCTTCATAGTCTCGATCTCGCCGGCGTCCTTGAACTCGCGCAGTCTGTCGAGGAGCGCCGACGCGCCGGGGACGACCTCCATGTCCGCAAAGGCGGCGGCGAATCTGTCTCTTCCCGACATCGAAAGCGTCGCCTCCTCGAGCGCGATCTTCTTAGCGCCCGAGCTTTTAAGGATGTCGAATGCGCAGGAATTCATCTTTCCGCCCTCTGGCATGAGTATCTCGAACTCCTTCGCGGCGGGTGAGGCGTTTGCCGCCTCGATGTATCTGAAGTCGGTGATCAGCGCGGCGCGGTCGGCGGTGACGACGGCGAGGCCGTCCTGATAGCTGAAGCCGGTCAGCCAGCGCTGGTTGATCTCGGACGAAACGACAACGGCGTCGAAATCCGACGCGGCAAGCGATTTTCTGGTCCTTTCAAGATGGGTCATTTTTTTATTCCTTTCGGCAAACGTTTATTTTTCAAGCAGCGAGAGATACTCTTTCTTCATCGTCAGCGCGTCCTTCGCCTGGGTGCCGGCAGACTCGCAGATGATCTTCGGCCGGAGGCCGTCGCGGACGATGACCTCGGCGAGCGGCCCGAAATCAGGGCCCCAGCCCTCGGTGTCGCCCTCGAAGGTGACGTGGCGCTTTTCGCCGGCGGAGGTGTACTCGATATGTGAAAAATGGCAGTGGAGCTCTTCGGCGTACCGGGCTCCGAGGGCGTCGGCGATCGATCCGAAGACCCGGGCGTAGGCTCCGGCGTCTGGGAAGGCCCCGCCGCAGGCGCGGGCGTTGAGGTGGCCGAAATCGACGACGGGGCAGAAGACGGGATCGATCCGGCAGAGCTCGATGACCTCCTCCAGGGTGCCCAGCTGGTTCTGCTTGCCCATCGT
>ONVJ01000044.1 GCA_900321265.1 uncultured Eubacteriales bacterium | reverse complement strand
TCGATGGGAATACCCGTCAGAGTGATACGGATCGGAATATACGTGAGGATGTTCCTGTCCCTGATCCCCGCCTTCCTGGCGGTCGGGCTGCTGGGGATCCTGATCGCGACGGTGCCGCTCTTCAACGCGCTCTTCAGATACCTCTACGCGCCGACAGACATACTCATATTCGGCGGTCTCATCATAATGATCCTCATTATTACGAAAAGACAGATCGCGAAGCTCTTCGGCGAGAGCGTCAAAAAATCCATCAGGGGAGGTGACGCGGCATGATCAGCGTGAAGCATCTTGACAAATATTTCAACAAAGGCCGGCAGAACGAGATCCACGTCATCGACGACATGACCGTCGAGCTCCCAGACAAGGGAATGACTGCCGTCTTCGGAAAGAGCGGATGCGGAAAAACTACGCTGCTCAACGTCATCGGCGGACTTGACAGGTACTCGGGCGGATCGGTCGAGATCGACGGGAAGGACCTGAAAAAGGACACAGACGGCATCAGGAACCGGTATATCGGCTACATATTCCAGAACTACAACCTCAACAGGGCCCGTACCGCCGGCGAGAACGTCGCCGACTCCCTCCGCCTCTGCGGAATGAAGGACGCCGCCGAGATCGACAGGCGGGTCAGAGCGGCTTTGCGGAACGTCGGGATGGAGAACTACATAAACCGCACTCCCGACACCCTTTCGGGCGGCCAGCAGCAGCGGATCGCCATCGCCAGGGCGATCGTCAAGAACCCGCGGATCATACTCGCCGACGAGCCCACCGGGAACCTCGACGAGGAAAACACCGTCATGGTCATGGATCTGCTCAGGGACATCGCCCGCGACCACCTCGTCGTCCTCGTCACGCACGAGGAGAACCTCGTCGATTACTACTGCGACACCGTCATCGAGCTCTCGGACGGCAGGATCGCCGGTACGCGGAGCAACGAGGGCACCGACGGTTACGTCGCGAAGAACAGGAACGACATATACCTCGGCGAGCTCGACCACCGCACCGAAGATGGGGAGATCGGCATCGATCTCTACGGCCCCGCCCCGGAGGAGCCGGTGAGGCTGAAGATCGTGAACTCGAACGGAAGGATCTACCTGAAGGTCGAGGAGGGCAGGGTGCAGATACTCGACGAATCGAGCGAGATCCGCCTGCGCGAGGGAGTCTTTGAGGAAAAAGCCCGCGAAGCCTCGGGGAGCCGGGTGGACATGTCGGAGCTGCCTCCGGTGAAGGCCGAAAAGACGGGGAGGCTCTTCACCTTCGCGTCGTCGGTGAAGAGCGGATACAGCTCGAATTTCAAAAACAGAAGCCGGCAGGGAAGGGTAAAGCGGCCGATGCTGCTGTCGGTGCTGATGATATTCTCCGCGGTGATGGTGATCCTGACAGCCGTCCTCGGAACGTCGGTCAAAAAGATCTTCGACATAAACCGCTCATACAACCACAACACGATGTATGTCTACACCGAAGGAGCGCAGCGGGAGAAGCTGGCCGCAGCCGCGGCCGATCCGGCAAGCGCGATCGACGCCCTGAAGCCCTATACATACCCCGGGCAGAGCACGCTGACCTTTGACGGGGGGAGCTTCGAGACGCTGGGCGTCTCGGCTTTCTCCCAGCGGGACGTCTCCTTCTCTGCAGACGGAACTCCGCTGCCGTCGTCTCTGCTCAAGGGGCGGAAAGCTGTCGCAGGGCGGATCGACGGGCTGAAGGCGGGCGAGATCGTCATCTCCGCGGGGATGGCGGACCTGCTGCTTGAGAGATCGACATACAGCTACATTAAGGATTACCGCGATCTGCTGGGACTGTCGACGAGGGTGCCGGCAAGCAGGGGCGACCTGAGGGTGGTCGGCATCTCCGACGCGGACGAGACCGCCTATTACCTGAGCGCTGCCGACATCGCTGAGGCGGTATTCTCGCAGATGAGCATCGGAATAGGCAGGGCTTCCTGGCTCAAGGTCACGCAGCCCGCAGAGGGCGAGGCCGTATTCTTCACCTATCCCTACAGACACGCCGGAGAGTTTCCGGAAAAGGAACAGTACGAGATCACGAAGAGCGACGTGCTGGCAAAGCACCCGACGGTAGTGATCTGCGGAAGGGAATACCGCGTCGTCGAGGTAGTTTTCCGGGACGAGTACTGGAACAGGGATGACGTTGCGAGCGAATACGGGTACAGGTATTTTTATTACGGATTTCTCCTGAACGACTCGGATTACGCCGCGGCCGCTGCCGATGTCGCGAAGGAGAGCGACAGCCTCGTCTACGAGGATCCCGGGTACATCGACAACGGCGGGACGTCTTACTACACGATGATACACTCGACCGACATCGCCGCCACCGAGGCATATATTGAAAGGATCTTTGAAGGTGAGAACCTGAGGGATGACGCCGTGATCACCCCCGGGATCTTCAGAAGGCAGCTCATCGCCGACGAGAGGGCGGACATCGCCTCAAGGCTGATCTCCATCGGCGTCTTCGCGGCGGTAATGTGCGTCTGCATGTATTTCATGATGCGGTCGTCGCTGCTCGGAAGAGTGAAGGAGATCGGCATCTACCGTGCGATCGGCGTGACGAAGCGCAACGTTCTATTCAGATTCCTGATCGAGGCGGCAGTGCTCACCACGCTGACGGTGTTCGTGATGTATTTGCTCACGAGCGGCGCGCTCTTCTACCTGCAGTCGCTGTCGAAAAGCCTTTCGAAGACTCTCTGGTACCCGGGCTGGATGGCGGCATGCCTGCTCGTCTTCCAGTACGCGCTCTGCCTGATATGCGGCATCGCACCTGTCGCATCGCTCCTTCGCAGGACTCCGGCCGAGATCCTGGCAAAATACGATATCTGAAAAACCGGCATATGAAGGGGGTGTTAAAAAAGTCCGACTTTTTTAACACCCCCGCAGAATCTGCGGACAGGATACCGCAGATTCTGCTCGAGAATTGCGGT
>ONVJ01000001.1 GCA_900321265.1 uncultured Eubacteriales bacterium | reverse complement strand
TCGTGATATGCGAAAAGCCGGAAAAAAGTTCGTTTGTTTTTTCATCGCGCGAACTTCTTCTTTCCAGTGATTGAAATGGTATAAACGACCATCTATGTGTTATTCTATCATAATGAGTTATTCATGTCAAGGGATTTTTGTAAAAAAAAACAATAATAGATGTCTTTCCCTCAAAAATACATATAGATTGTTATTCTTCAAAGATAAATCATACCTCATGCACTGAGATAATACTGTCATATTACAGACTGGAGGGCAGTTCCGTGGGCAGAGTCATATATGCCAGATACTCGTCGGACAATCAGCGCGAAGAGTCCATTGAAGGACAGATTCGCGAGAATACCGAATTTGCCCGAAAGAACGGTATTGAGATCGTCGAAACGTATATAGACGGAGCCTGCTCCGCCAAAACGGACAACCGTCCGGAATTTCAGCGGATGATCAGCGACAGCTTCAGTCGGAACTTTGAAATAGTCATCGTCTGTAAACTTGACAGATTCGCCAGGAGCAGATTCGATTCTGCAAAATACAGAGCGAGGATCAGATAAGGTTCCTGCTTTCAAAGTACGCTTCTCTCAGCACCTCGGTCGCGTCGCACAGAGAGATGCTGATCGACTCGCTGATCGGGAGCATAATCCTGTACGACGACGGAAGGATCATAATCACCTTCAATTACAGAGATAAGAAAGAAGAAGCAAACATCGACGAAATAGCTGCGTCAGCTGAACAAATCGGTTCGGATGTTGCGCAGGATGGGTCAGCAGATTATCCCGCCGCGGAGGCAGTCACGGAAGGTCTGGTCGCCGAGGTCGGCCTCGCTCCCGTGGTTCAGGCAGACTGTGTCGATAAAGCCGGGTCCGCCGGGTTCGGCGGCGGTCAGCACCGCCCTCGTCCCGGGGCCGTTCCGGAAGCCCAGCTTGAGGTTCCGCACGGCTGATCTGAAGCTGCCGTCGCACCTGATCACCGTCTCAAAATCTCCCCTAGGGGAGTACCAGAAGGCGAAGCAGTCGCTCATGACGCTTCCGCGGGCCTCCTTCGCGAAGCGGAAGCCGTTCGCGAACTGGTCGCTGTAGGCGAAGGAATACCAGTTGTTCCCCCTGACGTCATAAAAGCCGCAGCTGTTTTCGTAATCGGTATAGTCGAGGGTGTAGAGAGGATGTATGTTCCGCAGCGTGTTGCCCGACGAACGGAGCTCCACCCCCCGGAAGACGTTCGCGATCCTCATGTTCGTCAGGGTGTTGTCGTGGCCTTCGGTCAGGACTCCGACCGAATCGGTCCATCCGGTGCCGGTGATGTTCACGCCGCTGATATCCGAGTCGGACGAACCCGAGTTTGCGCCGTTTTTGATATGTATCCCGATCTTCGCGTGCTTGACTGACAGGTTCCTGACCGACGTCTCGCGGCCGCTGTCGATCGATATCGCCGACGCGACGCCGCTGCCGTCGACGATCCCTCCCGAGAGAGAGTAGTTCGAGCCGTTTTTGTAGATCGTGTTGAAGGGATCCTTTCCTCCCAGCCTTATCATCGCCTCGCCGGAGTTCCATCCGGGCGAGGCTTTTATCACGGCGAAATCAGAAAGAAGCAGCGATACGCTCTTTGAGGGATCCGCAGGCGTGAGGATCGGCGAGGATATCACATATTCTCCGTCGGGGAAGAAGATGACGCGGTTCGGGTTTTCGTCGATCAGCCGCTGTATGATTCCGGTCGCGTCTTCGGTGCCCGCGGCTTCCGCGGCGCTTACGTAAAAGTCTTTTTCGGTGTTCATCCTTTGTTTTTCCTCCTTCTGTCCCGGAGCGGTTCCGGAAAAACGCCGCGGAGGCGATAAACACCCGGCACCGGGTCTTTAACGCCTCCGCTGATATTTTATTATTTTTTTATCAGTGTTGCAGAGTCGTCCAAGGCTCCCTCTTCGAAAACCGTATCCTTTCCGGCCTCGATGCGCAGATTGCCGGTCAGGTTGAAGGCGTATTTCACGACAGTCCTGCAGGAGTCTGGAAGTACGACCGATTGCAGCGCGCCGCAGTTGCAGAAGGCGCCGCGTCCGACCGAGAGGACGGTGTCGGGTATCACGAGCGCTCCCGACAGGAATTTCGACGACACGAAGGCATAGTCGCCGATCGCGGTGACCGGCTTTCCTCCCAGCCTGTCGGGTATCAGCTTAACAGAGGTCGCGCCGGGAATTATCCCCGCGACGGTATAGCTGCCGTCGGGATTTTCGGTGAAGCGCAGGCCGCTTGCCTCGTCGTAAACGTAAGCCGCACCCGGTATCCAGCAGGAGCCCGCCAGGTAGTAGGGATCGCCCTCGAGCTTTGTCGCCGGGTTTTTGTAATCGATCTTCTCAAGCAGCGTGTCGTATGTGAAGGCGTGATCCCCCACGGTCGCGACGGAGGAGGGAACGGTCAGCTCTCTCAGGTTGTAGCAGGAATAGAAGCATTCCTCGGGTATCGCCCTCAGCGAGGCGGGCAGCGCGATATCGGTCAGCTTTACGCAGTGACTGAACGCGCCGGCGCCGATATCGGTAACTCCGTCGGGGATGACGGCCGATTCAAGCGAATAGCAGCCGAAGAAGGCGTAGGCGCCGATCTTCTCCGCTGATGACGGGATCACGACCGTCTTCAGCGACTTGTCGTTCGAAAAACAGCCGTCGGGGATCTCGGCGAGCCCCGCTGGGAGCCTTACCTTCTCAAGGTAGGCAAAATTCGACAGCGCACCGGTGAACAGGTAAGATACGCTGTCCGGAATGACGAACTCTGTCACCGTGTATTCTTCCATGGAGTTGTATTCGTTCCAGAGAGTGTAGGTCGTATGCAGCGGCGCCGATATCGCGGTGACCGGAAGGCCTTTGTGGGTCGAGGGAAGGGTTATCACCCTTTTGCCGCAGGCCGTGAAGGATATTACCTCATAGCTCTTTCCGTCAGCGGCAAGCTTGTAGCAGAGTCCGTTCTCATCCGGCTCGAGCGAGATCCCCGGGGAGCCGAGGAAGACGTTCTTTTCAAGCTTCGTGAGGACGTTCCCGTTCTCATCGATCAGACGGCCGGTAATGATCTCGGTCAGCTTCGGGCAGGCGGCGAATGCACCCTCGCCGATCTCCCTCAGGGTCGAAGGAAGCACGAGTCTTTCAAGGGCGGGACAGGCATCGAAGGCGCCGCGGGTGATATCCGTGATGCCTTCCTCAATGACGACGCTCTTTACCGTCATATCACGGGCGAACCCGGACACCCCTGTGACGTTTCTTCCGGCGATCACCGCGGGAATGACAAGGTCTGCGGAGGTGTTGCTGCCGCGGCCGGTGATCTTCGCTTCGTTGCCGGTGAGTCCGGCATAGGGATAGTATTCAAGCCCGGTGACCGGATCTGTCTGCCTTTCGTTCTGATTTGAGGGCGGAAAAGCGTCGGTCCCGAACACGACGGAGGTGCTGTAGACGGTCGTCGGGCCGCCTTTCAGCCCGGTGCCCGCGAAGGCGCGGTCCCCGACCGTCCCGACCGAGGCGGGAAGGAAGAGCTGTATGATGCCCGCGCAGTTTTCAAAAGCGGAGCTTCCGATCGAACGCAGCCCGTCGTTCAGATAGAGCGCCCTGAGGCTTTTGCAGCCCGAGAAGGCCCCGGCGCCGATCGATTCGAGCTTTGTGCCGTAAGTGCTGACATATTCTATCCCGGTATCCTTGAAGGCGGAATCCCCGATCGTTTTCAGTGACATGGGAAGATCGCAGTACTCAAGCCTTCCGTCGCCGAGGAAGGCGTTTTTGCCGATCGATTCGGTGGAAGCGGCTAAATAGACCCGCCGGAGCATCGTGCATCCGGCAAAAGCGCCGTCACCGATCGTGATCACTCCCTCTGATTTCGACACGAGCCTCTCGTTGCCCGACAGGATGACGTCTTCCGCTGTCCCTTCGAATCTCACCGTCTTAATCGAGGTGTTGCCCGAGAAGGCCATCGGAGCTACCGCGGTGACGCGTTTTCCGTTGTAGGAGGCGGGGATCAGGATATCCGTCACGTCTGACGTTGACGACATTCCGGTCACAGAATAGGTTTTTCCGTCGGCGTTGAGCTTGAATGTCAGTCCCTCATCCTTTACCGTCTGGGGATCATAGGCCAGGCAGAATTTGCAGACCCCCTTGTAGAACTGGTGCTGAAAGGTCCCGAGTGTCTTTACCGTTTCGACCTTTCCGCATATCCGGCAGTATCTCTCCTCCGCGATCTCCTCGCCGCAGCAGAAGGGATATCCGTAGCTGTTCGAGCCGGCGCTTTCCCACTGATGGTCGTGGGGGTAGAGATAGCTTTCATAAAAGACCCCGTAGTCGATGCCGTTGAGCTTGCAGTCTGCCGTGAAGGTGTCAAGCTTCGGACAGGCGGCAAAGGCGCGCTGCCCGAGGTTTAACTGCAAGGACGGGCTGCTGAAGGAGCCGTCATCCGTGGCGGTGATGCTGATCGTGACGCTTTTCAGATTCGTACAGCCTTCAAAAGCGGAATTACTTATGTAATAAAGCGGATATTTGATTTTCAAAGACGTAAGGGTGGCGCAGTCCCTGAAGGCTTCTTTTTTGACCCCTGAAACCGGCACTCCGTCGAAATAGGAGGGCAGCGTCAGTTCGCCTCCGGCAAAGCTGCCCGGCCCCGTCACGGCCAAGAACCGCCCGTCCCACATGAGGTCCACTCCGGTCTCCGGATCCCTGTATACGGTGGCCGTATCAAGATCACGGTAACCGCAGTATTGGCAGACGCGTCCGACAAAGCTGTGCTCGGTAGGGGCGGTGGCTTCGCGCTCGGCGTAGCCGCAGAGAGAGCAGATGCGTTCGCGGTAGTCGGGTGTCTTGCAGGGCTCTCCCTTGTACTCCTTCCACTCGCCGAAGGAATGGTTGCAGAGTACGGGCAGGGTGTCCGCAGGCTCGGCGGATGTCTGCGGCGGGACCTCCGGACCGGTCGTTCCGTCGGCAGTTTCGGAGACGGTATCGCCGGGCTGCGCCGGATTTGCCGATCTTGCTATGATTATCCAGGAAACGGGGATCAGGACCGCCAGCGCCGCCGCTATGACGAGGGCGATGACGAGCGCTTTTTTCCCCGCGCTGTTACCGGTAACTTTTGTTGATCTGCCCATTGTATTCCTCTCTCCTTTATACCCTGTGCCGCGCGGCTGTCCGAAAACGCCTGCCGGCGCGCTCCCAAACTGATTGACAATCAAAAAACTAATATTTTAACTAATATTATACTCCTCCCCCCGAAAAAGTCAAGTGAAAAAAGCACCGGGCTGAAAATCGACGTCGGGAATGATGAAAAAACGCCCGGAGAATGTCATTATCCCCATGCGGTTTTTCCGGCAGGTGACAGTGCGGCTCTGACCTTGAAATGCTCCTTTAAAGTGTTTTTTCAGGCAAAGCCGGAAAAAGGCTGAGTGCTGTCATGCTTTTCCCGGCGATTAACCGGAGAATATAAGAAAGACAGAGATTTGACGCTGCACCTCTTTTGAAAGATTTTAAAACAGCTTGATTTTCAAACAAATTTGATATATAATGTAGCATGGAAATATGTGAAATAGAGAGCCTGCTGGCGTCAGCGAAGTAAAAACCGGACCGGGATGCCCGCGCATAATGAAGGACGGATGAAGGATGAGAGAATACTTGGAAAAACTGAACGGATTTCTGAGGTGCAACCGGGAAGAGATATTCCGCACGCACAGAGAGCTCTGCCTCATTCCGGCACCCTCGCACTTCGAGGACGAAAGGGCCGTATACTGCAAAGCGCTGCTTGAGAGCTTCGGTGCCAGCGGAGTTTATACCGACGGGGCAAAGAACGTTGTCTTTCCGATGAACTGCGAAGGCAGCGACCGCATCACAGTCGTCAACGCGCACACCGACACCGTCTTTCCGGCGGACACCCCGCTCGTCTATGACGACGACGGCGAGACGGTCCGCTGCCCGGGAGCCGGCGACGACACCGCCTCTCTGACCGCCATGCTCTATACCGCGAAATTCCTCATCCTGGAGGACTTCCGCCCCGACGGAGGGCTCCTCTTCGTCTGCAACTCCTGCGAGGAGGGTCTCGGCAATCTTCTCGGGATCCGCCGGATACACGAAGACTATGCCGGCAGGATCGCGCGGCAGATCTCTGTCGACGCCTGCATAGGCGAGGTCTACGACCGTTGCGTCGGTTCCCACCGGTACGAGGTGACGGTGACGACCGCGGGAGGGCACTCCTTCGGCAGCTTCGGGAAAAAGAACGCGATCGCCGAGGCGGCAGGGATAATAACCCGGATATACGGGCTTGAGGTGCCGGTGAAGGAGGGAACTAAGACCACATACAACGTCGGGACGATCACGGGCGGGACATCGGTCAACACCATAGCGCAGAAAGCATCCTTCCTCTGCGAATACCGCTCGGACGACGTCTCCTGCATGGAGATCATGAAAAAGGCCTTTGAGGAGATATTCGAAGAGGCGCGCACCGACAAGGTCGGGGTCGCGGTAAGCCCGGTCGGGGAGCGGCCCTGCGCCTACGGAGCCGACAGTGAGGAGATCGGCCGGCTGGCGGATCTCTACAGCAGGATCTCGCAGGAGATAACCGGCGCCGCCGCCGTGAGAGAACCCGCCTCGACCGACTGCAATATCCCGCTGTCGCTCGGCATCCCCGCGGTCTGCGTCGGCGCAACGAAGAGCGGAGGAGCGCATACGACCCGGGAGTGGCTGAAGAAGGAGTCGCTCATCGACGGGACCCGGCTCCTCGTCCGGTTCCTGTCGGAACTGCTGTGAAGGACGCCGGTGCGGGTCAGAAAAGCCTGCCGGACGTCTGAAAAAACAAAGCAAAGGAGTCATCTGATGTCTGTGACGGTCGCCGCGACTGGGGATTCGCTCTTTGTGGCGGATTTTCCCCCCGAATATGAAAAGATCAGAGGATCCCTCGACGGCTTTCTCGCCGGATGCGATCTGAAGCTTACCAATCTCGAGACTAACCTCTCGGACTTCGGAAGCTTCGCGAACGCCTATTCGGGGGGCACCTGGCTCAATACCGAAAAAGAACTGTTTCCTTATCTTGAATCATTCGGCTTCGATTTCTACGGGACCGCCAACAACCACTGCATGGACTACTCATATGCCGGTCTTCTGTCGACCGTCGACTTTCTTGAGAAAAGAGGAGTCGCTCACGCCGGAACCGGAAGGAGCCTCGCAGAGGCTGAGGCGCCGGCGGTGATAAAGCTGAAGGACGGGAGGACCGCCGCGGTCTTCGCCGTCGACGCGTCGGCGGAATCCCCGTCCGCGGCGGGGGAGGGGAGCCGTGTCTTCGCGGCGCGCCCCGGTGTGAACCGACTGCGCCACGAGACGGTATACAGGGTCTCCGGAGAGGATCTTGCCTGCCTTCGGAGGATAGCCGCCGCGAGCGGAGTAAACGCCCGCAGGGAGGGCGAGATCGCGGCGGGCTTCATGCTCCCCGACAGAGACGGGACATTCGTCTTCGGGGAGACCGCCTTCACGTCCGACGCGGACATCCCGCTCTCGAGGAGCGACGAAAGAGACCTCTCCCGGCTTACAGGTCTTTTCCGGCGCGCGAAGGAGAAAAACGATCTCGTCTTCCTCCTCGTCCACTGCCACGACGAGGAGGGATATTCGCCCGCCGATCCCCCGGAGTATCTTAAGGAGTTCTGCCGCGCGGCAGTCGACTCGGGCTGCGACGCGGTCTTCGGCGGCGGAGAGCACTCGCTCAGAGGAATGGAGATATACCGGGGAAAACCGATTTTTTACTCGCTGGGCGATTTCATATACCAGGGCATGCGCGTCCCTTATCTTCCGCCCGACTTCATGAGGAAATACGGCGTCGACCCCGACGCCCCGGCCGAAGAGGGCCTGAGAGCCAGGTCGAAGGGCGGCAAGATCGGCCTTCAGACAAACGAGAAGAACTATCTGACCGTCCTGCCGAGGATAACCTACGGCGACCGGGGCGAGGTCGAAGACATAACACTGATGCCGGTAAAGCTCGGCTTCGGGACCGGGAACGAAAAGCTTGACGGACTGCCCGTCTTCGCCGAAGGCGGGGAAGGAGAGAAGATCTTCCGATCGTTCAGAGATCTTTCGGCGCCCTTCGGGACCCTGCTCCAGCTTGAGGACGGACTTGTCAAGGTCAGCCTGTGACGGATGACAGGCAACTTTGAACTGCAAAAAGTTCCGCAACATTTTGAGCGGAACGTGAGATCGACACGGGAGGTCATAATCCTTCCGGAAAGGAGAAAACAGACAAATGGCAGTCTTTTTTAAACACAAGACCGGGGAGGGGCGGACTCGGAAAAACCGCTATGCCGGTGCCGCGGCAGTCTGTCTTGCCGTCGTTTCTGTGATCCTTCTGCCTTCCTGCACGCTCATATCGCGCTTAGGCTGGGGAAGCGGCAGCGGAACGGAGGAGGGAACGACAGACGGCTGGACGCCGCCGGTGCTGCCCGATGACGGAAGCGCCGCCGTTACCGGAGCCCCGGTACCGGACGAAGGGATAAAGCCTTTTCTGCCTGAGAGGGAGCCCGACGACGTTTATTCGCCGGTCCGGGTGCACTACGATGATCTCGATCCCGAGGAGCACATAAAAAAACTGGAGTCGGCGGGGCTTAAATGCCTGCGGAACGAAAGCTCGGCGGTCCTTTTCGGAAAAGGCGCGCTGGTGGATCTGTCATGGTATCAGAGGAGCGTCTCGGTCACCGTCTTTGTTTCCTCCGAAGGAGGACCTGTGAGCTGCGCCGACGCGGTGAGGATAATCAACCGGGACCGTGAAAAAATGGCCGCCGCGTCGAAGGAAAACCGCGCGTACTTCGAGCCCTTCGAACCGGTGGAGTTTGCCTCCGACGTCACTCCTCCGGATTTTCTCGACACCGACGGCGTGCGGGTGTTCATATGTCCGGTAAAATATTCGGTGAGTAAGAAAATCGGCACCTGCGTCTTCATCGTAGGCGGCGCCGGAGCCGTTGTCCCCTTCTTCGGCGAAACGCTGCTTGACCGGAGATACGGTTCATACGTGTTATACGATATGGACGGCGACGGCGGCAGGGACCTCTTCGTCCATGGCCCGGGCGGAACGTCGGGCCTCCGTTCCGAGAGCTTTTTCGTCTACCGGCTGGGAAATACACCCTCTGTGATTGCCGGAACTCCGACTTATACGGTTTTCAGCAATGTCGGTCTGAAACTCCGGGCCGCGACCGACGGCCGGCCGGTCGTCGTCGCATCCTGCCATGACGAGGACGGCGCCGAAAGAAGGAGCCTTTACACTGCTGAGCTCGCGCCGGCTCTGTCCGGGGAGAAAGACGGTCTGATGATAGCGTTCAGAAGCGAAAACGGGGAGCCGGCTTCTCTGGACGGCTGCTCGCTTCGGCCCTCCGCACTGTTGTTATCCGGAGGTTCTTATCCGGGAGGATGGGAAAAGGATACCGACGACAGGTATGTCGAGGAAAAAGTTTTTGAAGGATACCGGAACTTCGTTCACGACTACAATATCGATCGCCTGACCTTTTCAAGACTCGCGGTGTTTCCGCTGGCACGCGGGGGGAATCTCTTCCTCAGGGCCGAGGGGAGCGACCTTTTCAGACTCGATAAAGACGGAAAAGCCTCAAAAGAGCGCGCCGCGGCTTATACCCTGAATCTCTATACCGCCTGTCTCTCGGGTCCGATGAGTCATTCCGGATACGTGTATCCCGTCGGAGAACTGTATACCGAAGACGGAGACATATACAAATGGGATCTCTACAGCGCAACGGTGAGCACCTTCATCGACGTAAAGGACCGCCTCGACCGCACCTGTTTCAGAGAAGGAATAATATTCTATGTTACCTATGACGGGAAAAAGGCTGTGCTCAAGGCGGCACCGGCGAATCACTCCGCCGATGCGACGGTATTCAGGATAGCGGAGATCCCGACCCCGGATCCCGCCCGCATCGTCGGGGTCTCGACCTCCGGAGCATATATATCCGTCGACAGGGACGGAGTGTATTTCGTGAGGTTCGCGGGCGGCGGGACAAAGAAGATCTGCGGTGCTCCCGAAGGCGGGTTCGATTATCTGAAGACTGCGGACGGTAAGCTCTACGCCGCAGGAGAAGGCACTCTCCGGGCGTATGACGTCAAAGGGAACGAGCTCCGGTCGGCGGCGGCCGGCGGGTGCTTCGAAGTATACGGCGACGATCTGATCACCCTGTCAGCCGACGGTATCGAATTCATTCATCCCGGCTCGGCTGAGCCCTGCAGGAGAGTGGAACTGCGGATCGGCTCTCTCGCCGCGGCAAACAAGTTCAACAAACCCTGGGCGATATCGAACGGAAAGCTCTATATATGCCTGCAGGGTGGGACGGGAGATCTTGCCGCCGTCGATCTGAACAGCCCTGATGCGGACGTCACCGTCATCCCGGGCTTTTTCGGGCAGTGACCTGCGATATTCGGGATATCCCGGTTTTTGAGGGCTTTTGTCTTGAAATCGGCGCAAGAAAATGTTATAATAACATTTGCAAAACAGAGATTCCGGCAAAGACAGAATGATCCCGCGGCGGATCAGCGCCGGCCGCGGGCCGACGGCGGTCCGGATCCGGCCGGACGGATAATTAAGAAAGCGAGGCAATGACCATGAGACCACGTAAAATCGCTCTTTTCCCGCTGCTGACCTGCGTCATACTGGCGCTGTGCACGGTGTTCGCGTCGTGCGACCTGATCGAAAAGAAGCCCGTTTATCCGGCGGAGGCCGGAGAGAGGGCTCTCGCTTTCGAAAAGGAGGTCGGGGGGACCTGGACGGCCGACGACGGATCGTTCGTCGATTTCGGAGTCTTTGACGGGACGCCGCGCGCTTCTTTCGGCGTGTGGGATTCCGACGGTGAATTCCCGGCCGGAGAGATCATGGACGCCGAAAAGAAGTCTGAAGGCAGCTACGTCCTCACGCTGCGTATGATGGACTCGGACGACGACACAAAATACGACTGCTCGTTCGCCGACAGGCAGATGACTCTCACGACAGGCGGCATCAGCAAGGTGTACAGATTCGATCCCTCGAGGCAGCGCGGAAATGCCGGATACCCGAAGGCGGTCGCTCCGGCAGATTTCGCGAACGAGTTCCTCGGGACCTGGACCTCGTCAGACGACAATTTCGTAGATTTTGACGTCGAGGAGGCAGAGGGCGGAAAGAAGATCCCCTGCGTCATGTTCGCGACCTGGAACTCCGGCGGGGATTTCCCCGCGGGAGAGATCACCGAAGTTTCGATGACATCGGCAGACAGGTACGAATTCACCGTTAAGATGGCGTCGGACGGCTCGAACGTGAAATACGCGCTCGTTCCCGACAATTCTGGCTCGCTCACGGTGTACTTTGCCGACGGAAGCTCCGAGAAATTCACCTACGACGGAACGAGGCAGTATCCTGTCGAATACACCGACATAACGAACGCCGAGGCGCTGAAGATCTTCGGCGACCTCAGGCTCGAATGCAAGGCCGGAAAAGACCTCCTGTTCATGGAGGAGCGCGAAGGCAGGCTCGTTATAGTCGCAGGCGGGAAGAGAACGCCAGCGTACAAGCGTGAAGCCATCGAAGTGAAGAAGATAGTGCGCGAGACGAACGCGAGGACCGACCGCTACACCGTCACGGCGAGCGACGGCCAGCTCACTAAGGATCTGACCTTCGAATTCGTACAGGCCGGAGAGATCCTCGAGATCTCTGACGGCAACGAGACTGTCGATTACAGACTTCCGACCGCCGACGAGCTGAAGGAGATGGCCCACGAGAGGGCGCTGGCCTTCGTGAACAGATTCAAGGGAACATGGACGGCTGACGACGGCCGGTTCATCGATATCGAGGCAGAGGAACTCGTGCCCACCTGTCTCATGGGGATCTGGAGCGGCGAATTCGCCAATCTTCAGAGCGAGATCGTCGATGCCGTCGAGAACGAGGCCGACGTATATACGCTGTACCTCAAGGGCGGCGATCCCGACAAACCGATCGAGTACACGGTAAAGTCCGAGGGCGGAAGCCTCAGAGTGACTTATCCCTCGGAGACCGTCGTATACACATATTACGGGACAAAACAGTTTCCGCAGGAGTTCACCCCCGTCAGCAACGCGAGGGCGCTCGCCGTATTCGGCGGCCCGTATACCGGATACCGGGACGAGAACAAAGTCCTTTATATGACCGAATCGGAGGGGAACCTCTTCCTCGTGACCGGTAACTGGTCAGATCCCGAACAGCAGCGCGATCACGATCAGGTCTTCTCGCTCGTCAGCGACGACAGCTCGCGCGTCGGACGTTATCTCGCCGACGTCAGGGTGTTCACAGAGGACGGTTACGCGATGCGCAAGTACGTGTTCGAGTTCGCACAGGCGGGATACGTGCTCGAGGTCGACTTCGGCGACGGACATCCGGAGGCATACAGGGAATACACCCCCGCCGTGGTAGCCGGGCAGGCGGCCGAGAGGGCGCTGGCGTTTGCGAACAGCCACAGCGGACAGTGGACCGCCCCCGATGCCGAATTCATACATGTCGGAGTCACCGACGGCATCCCCGGAGCCATGATAGCGGTCATGAACGCCGGAGGACCCTTCCCGGCGGCGACCATCACCGACGCGAAAAAGACCGGCGGGAGCGACGGCACCGAGATCTGGGATGTCGAGATAACCGAGGCAACCGGGCGGAGGACGACCTGGAAATGCGTCTTCCGCACCTATTCGGACGGGCTGAAGACGCTCACCACCGCTGTGGCCGACGGCACCGACCGCACATATGTCTACTATCCCGACATCCAGTATCCGTCCGAGGTAAACTACACGTCGACCGATACGCTGATCCTCGACCTCGGGAGAGAGACATACTGGTTCGACTACGCTCACAACACCTACCTCACCCCGGGCTCCGACGGCAGGGGAACGATGTGCCTGAGACTCGGCTCCGCCGGAGGGACCGCGGAACGGCTCGCGTATCCCGCGTTCGTCGTGAAGACCGATGCCGGGCCCTACTCGATATACACCGTCATCTGCACGATCGACGGCAGCGGACATATCATCTACATCCGCAGGACGGTAGGCGGCAACACGCTCATGCTCTTCGAGGACGATCCCGGGGCGGGATTCTCCACCTACACGCTCGGAAGAGGATAAAGACCGGCCCTGACGCCTGTACCGGAGGAAAAAAACACCGATTTTCCGGACAAAAATCCGAAAGATGCGCTTTTGTCCATGAATCGTTAACATTCTTTTGATATAATATCCAGGTGTTCCGGAAATGACCGGGCACATCCAAAAACCGGAAAAGGCAGGGAATGCGCAAATGGCATTCAAAAGAGCTCT
>ONVJ01000199.1 GCA_900321265.1 uncultured Eubacteriales bacterium | reverse complement strand
ACGAAAAAGATCGGCACATGTCACGGTTTCCCGGCCGTGACATGTGCGGGGCTGTCAAAAAAGTCCGACTTTTTTGACAGCCCCTGTCTTATATTCGGATTATCAGTCCTTGACTTTCTTGATCACGACGGCAATGCCCATGACCGCGACGATCAGAGCGGCGGAAATGATGAAGAGGATCGCGTTGTCACCGGTCGAAGGAGCGGGAGTGACCGGAGTCGTGCTGCCGGACGTCACTTCTTCGGTCGTATCCGGAGCCGCGGGGGCATCCTTCGATACGTCGATCCCGTTGATCTTAGTATAGGATTTTCCGATAGAGCCTTTGATCTCGGCAGCTCTTGTTGCTGCCTGGGCGGCGTCGTATGCCCATGTTGCCTTATCGGCGGTGCCCTTGTCAGCCGGTTTTACGTTGTATGCGACCGCCATCGGGAGCGTATTGTCAGCGGCTGATACACAGTCAGTGACGCCTCTGGTATTGTCGGGGCATCCGGGGGCGTAGAAGGCACCGGCTATGGCGGCGCCTCTCGATTCCTTACCGCCGACGCTCTGGATATCTTCAGAGGTGTTCACACACTTCTCGGCAAAGATATACGCATAGTTGTTCGGGGCGTTGCCGATCATTCCTCCTGCATAGGAGTATGCGCCTCCGCCGTCTTCCTGTTTAGCGGTTATCTTACCGGTATTGAGGCAGTTCGTGATCTTCACATAGTTCGCGCTGACACCGGTATAGAAGTTGGCGATTATTCCGGCGGCGGCGACGGCGACTTTGCCCTCGGCGGTCCCGGAGATCTCACCGTTGTTGATGCAGTTCTCGATCACCGAGTAGCGGTCGGCGACGGTATCATCCGACTCCTTCGCGGGGCCGGTGGCGTACGCGGCAAATCCGCCGACGTTGACAGCCTTGCCTCCGGTCGTTGAGGCTGTGACCTTTCCGTTGTTGACGCAGCCCTTGAAATCGCAGCGGATGAACTGTCCGGTGAAGCCTCCGAGGCGGACGACGTTGGAGGCGTTCGTCGTAAGATTCCCGTCGTTGACGCAGTTCTCAACGACCGCGAAATACATCTGTCCGACGAGTCCGCCGGCTCTCGGCTGCTGGGTCTGGTTGGCGAGAGTGATATCCACCTTGGAGGTGATATTGGTGAACACGGCGTTCTTTTTGTCCGCCACGGCGGTGTTTGCGTTGACCTGTCCGGCTATCGCTCCTACAGAAGGACCGGCGAGGAGCTTCGCGCTGTCGTTCGGGTCCTTGCCGTCGCCGTCGACGTTGATCGAACCTTCGATTGAAAGGTTGCAGACACCGGCCTCACTGCCGGCGGCAACAATCCTTCCGAAGAGTCCGGTGAAGTTGGAAAGCTTCGTGATCGAGAACCCGGTGATCTTGTGGCCGAGTCCGTTGTAGATGCCCGAGAAGGCGGTCGTCGCGTCTCCGATCGGGGTCCATTCCTTGTTACCGAGATCGATGTCGGCGGTCTGCGTGAAGTATTTTCCTTCAAGCGAGTCTCCACCGGCAACAGTCTCGCGGATCTTTGCGAGCTTTGCGGGGGTATCGATCACATAGGGATCGGCTTCGGTTCCCGAGCCCGAATAAGCCTCGACGGATGTGCCGTCCCATCCCGCCGCTCCGGTGAAGACGGCAAGGCAGGAAAGCGCGAAAAAGAACGAGAGAACGATGGCAGTGATTTTTTTCATGATGATTCACCAGTACGCAGACCGCTCTGTATATTAGGAACGGCCGGTCATACAGCGTCCTTTCCTGATTTTTTATTCGCTGAAGTTATTATACTATTTTAATACTGCTGTATAAAACGCTGAAAACTACTGCAAAACGCAACTTTTCTGCTGTTGTCACAGAAATCGCCATCCGGTCTACCAGCTCCAGCCGGTATGCCCTCCGCCGTCGACGGCATCTCTCGCATAAACAAGCTCAGGCTTTCCGTCGGCGCCTGCCGCATATCCGTAGGTGCCCGATCCGCCGTATTTATAGAGATTCGTCATATCGGTGACAAACTGCTTTGAAACCGTATAGACTGTTTTTGTAGTCGATGTCCGCTGTGCACCGCCGACCGACTGAGGCGCGAAGACGGCCGGAGCCTGGATGACGAGATAGGCCAGACTCAGATCGTTGTACATATGGTGTGCCAGCTGAACTATGTCGGACTTCATGGTTGCGGCAGAGTTTGCGGCGAGGAATACCGTCTGTCCCGGCTTGTTGACGTCGCCGAGGACCATGAACCGTAAACCGTCAAAGTCCATTCTCGAAACTGTCGTCGAGTTGTTGAAATCCGACGCGATCCTGGTCTTTCCGGTGCTCTTGTCGACGAGATCCTCGTGAGTATAGATGCAGTTTATCGTAAGATCGCAGAGGGTTACCGACATTCCGGTGTGGATCTTGAGGAACCTGACGTTTCCGGCGTAATCCTTTATGTAGTTGATCAGCTTCTGATAGTTGCTCTTGTGGCCCGACAGGACGCCGTCTTCGGTCATCGTGCTCGGGAAGTTGTATATCATCCTCTCGATATTGAGACTTGACGAATATTTCTTGAGAAAGAGGGAGAATCCCGCGATGTGGTCGCTGTGGCAGTGGGTGATATACCATGCCGCGATATCGATCTTCCCGGAAGTCCTTCCGGTGATCTCGCGCATGAAGGCCATGAGCCCGTCGATCTCGGCGGTGTCGAACTGCTGGTAGCCTCCTCCGTCGATTATAAGAAGCTTTCCGTCGGCGAGCTTTATCACATACATCATGCCGCAGTTGATCTTGCTGTCGGTGTTGTAGGAGGAATCTGTCCCGTATCCGTTCGCGCTCATCGGAAGACCGTACTGATAGACGACCGTCCTCTCACCCGGCTTCTTTTCGTATGTGTAGCCGAAGCCGCTGACAGATTCGCCTGTCGGATCGTAGATTACCCTGATCTCCTTCGAGCTGTTCGTATAATATGCGTAAACGCGCCGTGTCCCGTTAAAGTAGCCGCAGTAGACGTTGCCGTCTCTCTCAAGGTAATACTCCTTGACGTATCCGTAGCTCTCAAGCTTCGTCCGGTAGGTGGTAAGATCTGCGACTTTGACCGAAGAGGCTATCAGCATCTCGGATTCTTTCGACCCGGGCAGTTCATGATCACCCGGGCCCTGACCGGCGAGATAGATGTCGGAAGAAAGCGTTCCGGCGTCGAAGGATGGTATTTCCTCTATCTTCCAGCGGCTGCCGACATTGCTCTCGAGCGTTCCGCATACCGAGCATACTTTGTCTGTGTTTCCCGAAATTCCGACAGATACGAAGGAATGACCCGCGTTGTTCGAAGACAGCGCTCCGCAGTAGACGCATTTGTTCGGATCGAGGCAGGTCCCTGCTCCTGCGTAGCGGTGTCCCGAGCAGCCGGTGTCGGTCGATCTGAACTTCGGCGTGGATTTGTCGTAGGGCTCCTCCCCCGTCCCGGTCCAGACGACTATATTGTCGATCCATCCGTTCTGTTTTCCGCCCGTCTTCAGCACGAGCGCTCCGCCGAACTTCTTGTGATCGAGGAAGGCGCCGGCGCCGCCCGACTTCGAGTATTTCGATACGAGCGTCCACTTCCCGCTTCCGGGGTATCCGGCGGTGTTTACCCGCATATAGACGGAATTTCCGTTCTGCCAGTCGACGACATACCTGATCGAGACGCTGATACCCTTGAATGCCTGTGTGTTCGCGTTGTAGGCCTTGCCGAGAAGCTTTGTGACGATCGAGTTCGCGTTCGTGTTCGCAGCGTAATCGACGCCGCTCGCGTCATAGGTGTACCATGTGCCGTTCGAGTGGACCTGGTTGTTCGCAGTCCCGCGGTTGCGGAAGTGGAAGGAGTTGTAGGTCGGGCCGTTATAGTCGCTGACGAGGGCGATATACCTGTCGGCGGCGGCTGCGTCGTCGTAGATCAGATCGAACTGATATGTATAGTTGCTCTCATGATATTTGCCGAGCAGCGACGCAGGCAGGACGATCAGGTAGGAATCGGTCCCGCTTGAGGTATTGTTCTTGAGGTAAAGCTGCTTTGAAGAGTTCTTGGAAACGATCGAATAGGCTGTTGTATTCGACTTGTACGCGCCGTTCGCGGGGGAATCGGCTACCCAGCCGAGATTATTCAGGACTGTCGCGCTGTTCGAGCTCGTCGAATATTTCTCAAAGTTCTCATAGAAGAGGAGGGTTCCGAGATCGGGATCGGTGATCCCGCAGCGGACGCACTTATTGTTCGATCCGAAGCTGTGCCCGAGAGCCGGGATGACCTGCTTTTTATCAAGCACGACGCCGCACACCTTGCACTTCGTTCCGTCGGTCAGACCGTCAGAGGTGCAGGTCGCGGGAGTCCCGGGATCGGTGATCTTCAGGTGTCCGTTGGCGTAGACGGTTTTTGTCTCGGTCTCGCCGCATTCGCAGACACGCTGATCAACTCCCTTTCCCTCGCATGTGGGCTGGATTACGCGGACCCATTCGCCGAAGACGTGGACGTGCGCCGTTGTCTCCTCGGGAGCCGTAGTTGCTTCGGGCCCTGTCGTAGCTTCGGGTTCGGTCGTAACTTCCGGAGCGATTGACACTTCGGGAGCGGTGGTAACATCGGGAGACGTCGTCACATCGGGTGACGTAGTTACTTCGGGAGCAGTCGTTGCTTCGGGCGACGTCGGCTCGCCGGTGACATCCGACAACTCCTCTGATCTACCTGACGTATCATCTGCCGGATCTGTCGTGATCACAAAAGAATCTGTCTCTTCTGGCGCGGTCGTGTTATCTCCTCCGGGAGAGAGAGATGTGCATCCCGTAAATATCATCGCGGCTGCGCATATGAGCGCCGCTGTACGGATAAAGCTGCTTCTGTTCTTCATCTTTCGGTATCCTTCCGGGGCGGTCCGCCTATTCGGCAGGCCGGCCCCGTTTGTTTTATTCATCGTGATAAGTATATCATATTTATGACGGGAAGTAAAGATATAATATTGCCGGAATGCTTTTGGTTTTGACAAGATTGACTTTAAATCCGGCATATGGTATAATAACAAAACAACTACTGAGCGGAGCAGCGAATCATGAGCGAAAACAAAAAAACACCTCGCAACATCCTTTTCATACTTACCGACGATCAGGGCGCCTGGGCGATGCACTGCGCGGGGAACGACGACATAATCACCCCGAATCTCGACCGCCTTGCCGCGTCGGGCACGAGATACGAAAACTTCTACTGCGTCTCGCCGGTATGCTCGCCCGCGAGAGCCTCGATACTGACCGGAAAGATCCCGTCTGAACACGGGATACACGACTGGCTCGACAAGGGTCTCATCGACGAGAACTGCTGCTCGGACGATCTGCTGGCGGCCTTTGCCGATGACGATCCCCCCTTCGACTACCGCTGGCCTAAACACGCCCTCAAGGGCGACCGCGCTATACGATACCTCGACGGCCACAGGACGTTTACAGAGGTTCTGAAAGAAAACGGTTACACATGCGGGATCTCCGGGAAGTGGCATATCGGTGCTGCCGAGCAGCCTCAGGCCGGCATGGAGGACTTCTGGAAGACTCTCGCCATCGGCGGGGGCGACTACTACTTCCAGGTCGTGCTCGAGGACGGAAAAATGCGGCCCCTGCCCGGAAGATATATTACCGATTACATAACCGACAACGCACTTGAATTCCTTGAGACGCGCGACAGATCGAAGCCCTTCTGCCTCTGTGTTAACTACACCGCCCCCCACTCTCCCTGGTCGGAAGGCAGCCATCCCGAGGAGTACATGTCGCTCTACCGCGGGCTTCCCTTCGACTCGATCCCCGAGGAGCCACCGCACAAATGGAGCCCCGGGGCAGACAAAACATGGGCAGAATGGAGCTCGGTCCCCCACCCGGGAGTACGCTTCATAAGAGCGAAATACGCTCCGATCCGCGAGACATGGTCGGAATACCGGAAGGAATCGCTGACCGGATATTTCGCCGCCGTCACCGCGATGGACGCACAGGTGGGCAGGCTTCTCGACAGACTCGAGGCGGACGGCATTGCGGATGACACCCTCGTCGTTTTCACGAGCGACAACGGAAGCAACATGGGGCATCACGGCATCTTCGGCAAGGGGAACGGGACCTATCCCGTCAATATGTACGAGACCTCGACCTGCGTCCCCGCGATCTTCTCCTGCCCGGGAACCGTCCCCGCCGGACGGGTGCTGCCCAACATCCGCAGTCACTATGATCTCTTTGAAACGCTGCTCGACTTCGTCGGGATAGATTTTGAAAAGAGCCCCGACATGCCGGGTGAGAGCTTCGCCGAAGAGCTCCGTGGCGGCGGATCGCCCGACCAGAGCGACGCCGTCGTCTTTGACGAATACGGCGGCACGAGGATGATCTCGACCAGAGACCCCTCGGGCAGAAAGAAGCTCGTCTGGCGCGGCGAAGACGGACCGAACGAATTCTACGATCTCACCTCCGACCCGGGAGAACGGATAAATCTGATAGACGATCCGTCCAGATCAGCCGAGATCGGGGCATTGAAAAAGAGACTTACCGAATGGTTTGACCGCTACGTCGACCCGCGCTTTGACGGCTCGAAGGAGGACGTCCGCGGCAAGGGCCAGATCGACAGCCACACATTCATCAAGTGATCAGGAGAAAGCAAAAAGCGCCGTGAAGGCTGGTTCGCATAAGGATGATGAGAACCAGCTATCGTGTACATTGGTTCCGCCTTTTTCCGGGCGTGGCGCCTGGAAAGTCAGACAGTACGTCTGATAAGGACTTGCAGTCTTCTGTGCCATCACTTTCTCCTTTCCCCGCTCTTCGGGCGCTGCTTTTTTTTGGTCCTACTATAATTATACTCATTTGCTACTTTAAAAAGTTATCATCTTTTTGTTTTTCGATGCTTTTTTGCGGCAAAATGTATATTTTTTTCAATTCCTCTTGACATTTTTAAAGAAATATCTTATAATGAGGACAATCCCAAATGTTTTTTAGGAGATATTGCGGACATTTGGAATACATCAGGTCCGCCAATTCAATAATT
>ONVJ01000091.1 GCA_900321265.1 uncultured Eubacteriales bacterium | reverse complement strand
GGCGTATTCAATCTCGCCGACACCGACATGAACACCTGGAACGCCTGCCTGCTGCTCAACGAGATAGGCATCGACGTCGCCTCGGGGAAAACGCTTCACATGCGCGAGCTCTGGACGTGTGAGGAGTTCGACGTAAAGAACGAGATCTACCGCCCGAGCAAGCTCGCTCCCCATTCCTGCCTGCTCTTCAGGGCGTCGGTCGTCGATGCCTGACGAAAAAAAGACGGGCGGCGACTCGGTCTGCTTCAGATGCGGCTCACCGCTCGGTAAGGACGACGCTGGAGCCTACAGGCGGTTCGTCGACCGCGACGCCGAGAGATTCCTCTGCATGAGATGCCTCTGCACTGATCTCGGCTGCAGCGAGAGCTACCTCAGAGGACGCATCGAGTTCCTCCGCGAGAACGGCTGCCTGCTCTTCCCTAAGGAAGGATCGCAATGAACAAGTCACGGTTTCCCGGCCGTGACATGTGCGGGGCTGTTAAAAAAGTCTGACTTTTTTAACAGCCCCGCAAAAATTATCCCAAGACGCGCTCCTGTCATTCAAGGATGTTGGTCGTGATCATGTCGACGCCCCAATCGATGAGCCTTACGGCGTCATCGGGGTTGTCGACGGTCCAGCAGTTGACGGTCACTCCCGCTCCGTGAAGCTCGCGGATATTCTCCTCTGTGAGCGCCTTCCAGTGGATGTCGAGGTCCATCCTCTTCTCCACCAGCGTCGCGAGAAGCTCGGAGGAATACTCGGTGCAGAGGAACTGGACCTTCTGCCCCGGCTTCGCCTCCTTGATCAGATCGAGGTTGCTCATCTTGAAGGAGATGAAGACGGTGTTGTCGAGATATCCGTCGAAGACCTTCAGTATCTCGCCGATCTCTTCGGCAGTAAATGCGCTCTTGAGCTCGGGGACGCAGATCTTTCCGTAGTGCTCGCAGATGCGGCGGTACTCCTCAGGCAGGCAGAGCTTCAGTTCGGCGCGGTCGGAAAGGCCGGTCGACATGTCCTTCAGCGTCAGCGCTCTCAGATCGGCGAGGTTGCTCTCCTCCATGACGAGATCGGTCTCGCAGATGCGGCCCGACCTGCCGTCGTGGTTCAGAATGAACTTCCCGTCCGCCGTGCGCCAGATATCCGTCTCGACACCGAAATAGCTGCGGTTGCCGGCGGCGAGGAACGCGGCGGCGGTGTTTTCGGTCTCAAGCCCGCTGACTCCCCTGTGGGCGACGAGCAGCGTACCGCGCTTGGCGTCGATCTTAACTGTGTTTCTTCTCATTTTTATCCTTCCTTTCCGCGGCGGGGAGTTCCCCGGCGCCGCGCTTGACAGAATTTACCTTGCTTTTTCAGCCTTGAAAGCGTCGACGACGTTCTTTATCCGCTGATAGTCGTTCGTAAGTATCGTGTCGACTCCCCAGTCGAGATAGCGTCGCGCCTCTTCGGGATCGTCGGCGTAGAAGACGTTGCAGATGATGCCGCGCGCGTGTGCGTCGGCGATCATTTCGGGCGAGATCCAGGGCTTGAAGAGCTGGACCCTGCCGCAGCCGGTCTCCGCGGCGCGGTCGACGATCTCCCACCGCCTCTCCTTCGGCCCGGCGCCCATGCATCTGCGGATGTGGGGGGCGATCCTTCCCGCCTGAAGCTGGAAGGTGTCGTTCCCGCTCATGAGGTAGCTGTAGTTCACGCAGTCGTATCTCTCTATGAGAGCGACGATCTTTCGCAGGAGTCCCTCGTCGTACTCAGAGAAATTGTCGTGCGTCTTTACGTGTATGTTCATGACGCAGCGGCAGGCGAACTGCTTCAGTATGTCCTCGAACCTCAGTATCCTGAGGCCGGCGAAGGTCTCGCTCTTCTTTATTCCGAAATCATACTTCATAAGCTCCGAGAAGGTGTGTTCGTACACCTTACCCGTACCGTCCGACACCCGGTCGAGCTTCGCGTCGTGGATCGACACGATCTCGCCGTCCTTCGTGTACCAGAGATCGAACTCGATCTCCTCCGCGCCCGAAGCAACTGCGGCGCCGAAGGCGGGCATCGAGTTTTCGGGAGCGACCGACGAAAAGCCGCGGTGGGCGCAGACTCTCGGGTAGGGCATCCGGTCGTCGTCTTTTACGGTCCCCGGACCCGCCGGGCGGTATTTATAGGGCCTGCGGCCCCGCTCGGTGTAGTCGGGATGCGAGGACAGCGGCTTGTTGTAGCCCGCCGGCTTGAGATATTTCACCTTCGGATCGAATTCCGCCGAGCCTGTCCCGATCCGGCTCTTCATGTCGAGCAGCACCCGTCCGTCGGGGGCGACTATCGCCGAGCATCCGCCGACCGGCGAGTCCTCCCCCATGCTCACCGACGCCCTCACGACATAGGCGTCGCAGGAGTAGGCGGCGAAGGAGGTGAAGAGATCGAGCGCGCGGTGGGTGTCGGTCCGCTGGTGGGAGCAGCCGATGATGATATCCGGCTTCGCCTTGGCGATCACCGGGAAGTATTCATAGAAGTAGAAGTCGTAGCAGGTGAGGAAGGCGAACCTGAGGCCGTCGGCCTCGACGACAGTCACCGGCTCGTATTCGAAGGAATATCCGCTGCTCTCCTTCCGGAATCCGGCCGATTCCCCCGGAGTCAGGTGCTGCTTGCGGTATTTTCCCGCCAATTTCCCGCTTTTGTCGAAGCAGAAAGTGGTGTTGGCGTTCTTCTCTGTTTTGTCGGTCGCGTTCACGAATACGGTGGCCCCGCAGCGGACGGCGGCAGCCGACGCCGCCGAAAGGATCGCGTCGGTGAATTTCGAGACAGCCGAGTCGAACTCTTCCCGGCAGGAGGCGAAGGCCGGAACGTCGGCCGACTCGGGAAGAACTATGAGATCGGCGTCGCCGCCTATCGAATCAAGCAGCCGGAGCTGCCTCTCAAAGAGCTCTCCGGCTCTTGAAAAGTCTCCCGAGTACTCGGGCTGGATAACGTATGCTTTCATTTTTTCTTTCTCTGTCTCCTCCGCGGTTGATCTGTATCCTCCGGTTA
This sequence comes from uncultured Eubacteriales bacterium, assembly GCA_900321265.1. Taxonomy (GTDB): domain Bacteria; phylum Bacillota; class Clostridia; order Oscillospirales; family CAG-272; genus CAG-390. The sequence goes on along the minus strand of ONVJ01000091.1, from coordinate 5,189 downwards.
CCGGAAGGTTTTTTCAGTAATTTATCAGACCTTCGATCAGTCCCCGGCGCCGGTCTCGGGAAGGCCCTCGTACATCCGGGAGTACCAGGGGAAGTTCTTCCAGGTGTTGACGTGCAGGCGGTGCATCTCCTCGGTGAGGAGGATGACCTTTCCGGTCACGCGCGGGTCATACGGGAAGAAATCGTAGTATTCACCCTTGTAATAGAATGCGAACAGGGACGTCTCGGTCTCGATGACGGGCGAGAAGACCTCGTCGTAACCGAGCTTCATCTCAAAGGGCTCGCCGTATTTCCTTCCCGAGAAGGACACACCGGTGTGATCGATCCTGAAAACGCCCTCTCCGCAGAGCTCGGAGGACTGCTTGTTCCTTATGAGGTGGTATTCGGGTATGCAGCCGAGAAAGACCGGGAAGGAGAAGGAAAAGTCATCCTTTTCCCTGATCTCGCGGATGACGCGTACGCGCTCCTCCTTCACGAGATCGAGCGGCGAGCGTGTCGCTTCCGCCTCCCCGGACGAAGGACGCATCGCGTATGTGTCGTCGACGGTAAAGTAAAATCCGCATTTCTCGCAGGCGAGCCGGTCTCCCGTCGACCTCATGGTGAACTCGGCTCCGCATTCGGGACAGCGGTATATGACGGTGTCGAGCCCGGCCGCGGCGCGCCTGTGCATCTTCCATCTGATCCCCTGCTCCCTTCCCCAGGCGTAGTCGTCGTGCCTGAAGGCGAGGTTCAGGGCGTCCTCGACCTCTTCGTTCGTCATCGACTCAAGCTGTTCGGGCGTAAAGAGCAGCTTCAGGGTGACCTCAGTGCGTCCCGGTCTCTCCTCCAGCCAGTGCTTCGGAGTGGTGAGAAACTGGCCTCTGCATTCGCCGAAGTATACCGGTATCCTGTAGTGGCGGATGAAACGTCCGGTGCCGGCGACGACCGGCTGGTTCTCTCCGAAGATCGAGCTCATCCCCTCGGGAGCCATGCAGACGCATCCGCCCTTCATTATGATCGAGTTTATCGCGCGGATGCCGTTGAAATCGGCGGTGAAATTCTTTTTGGGAAGGATGCGGTTGAGGCGGAAGACGGTCGCGAGGTGGCTCTTGAAAAACTCGCTGTACCCAGCGACGATACTAATCCTCTTCGGATAGGTCGCCGCCATCATGTAGGCGTGATCCAGCCTTGACAGATGGTTCCAGATGAGGAAGCAGGGACCCTTGCACTCGTTGATGTCCGCCTCCCTCTTTATGACCGGCCGGTATTTTTTCATTATGAAGCCCGCCATCAGGAACCAGTAGAGAAAGTATATGAACCTGTCAGGCCGCTTTATCTTTCTCTTTGCCAGCCGCTTCTGAAGAGTTTCCCGTCCCTTTTTTTCGGCTTTAATTCTTTCCTTTGCCGCGATCGCGGTGTTCCTTTCGATCTCGGCTCTTATCTCCTCCCCGGCAAAGCCGGATGCTCTGACCTCGGGCGGGATGATCTCTGTTCTTTCCATGAAAAGCTTTCTCCTCGGATTGAATGGGGCAGGGCGCCTGACGCAGGAATGGCTGTCAGATATATTTTTTCGCGATCTCAAGCAGCACGGGATATGTCTCCGGAGTCCCGCAGATCACAGAAGACGGCCGGTCGAGTGTCAGCGGGCTGCCGTCGGCGGCGGTGATGATCCCCCCCGCCTCTTCGACGATCAGCTTCCCGGCGGCGTAGTCCCAGGGCTGAAGGATGAGCTCGAAGAAAAGGTCGCAGGAACCGGTGGCGACCGAGCAGAGATCGATCGCGGCCGATCCCGTCCTGTGTATGTCGGCGCAGGCGCAGAAGACCTCCCTCGCCATCGAGAAGGTCGCCTCCGACAGAGTGTCCTTGTAGTAGGGACAGGGTCCGAAGACCGCCATGGCGATCCTCATCGGCCGGTCGGAGACCCGGACCGGACGGCTGTCCTCGAAGCAGCCCTCACCCTTCGCGGCATGGACGAGCTTCCCCGAATATGGGTTGTAGACCGCGCCGAAGATCACCTCTCCGCGAGAGACCGCGGCAATCGAGATGCAGGACATCCTGCAGTTGTGTATGAAGTTGTTCGTCCCGTCGATCGGATCGATGACGAAGCAGAGCTCTCCGCCGAGGGACGAGGCGTCGTTCGCCTTTTCCTCGCCGATGAACCCCGCCCCGGGAAAGGCGGCGGAAAGGCCGTCGATCAGGAAGCGCTGAACGGCGATGTCGTAGTCGGTGACGAAGTTCTGCGTCCCCGGCTTCGAGTGAAGATGCCCCGGGCTTTCGGGGTCATGCGCCGAGAGGATGATCTCCCCGGCGCTCCTCATGAGAGAGCCGACCGCCGGCAGGAACCGGTCGGTGACAGGTGTATGCGGCATTGGTTATATCTTTCCTTTCTTCAGGGCAAATCTTTTGGCCACTCTCACGGCTCCGTCGAGCTGAGGCGTGTCGGGGATCCTCACCTCGACGCGCGGCAGGACGCCGGCTTCCTTCAGAGCCTCCCCGAAGGCGGCCCTGAACTCCTCCTCGCAGAACAGTCCGCCAGAGCATACCGTAGGGAGCGGCATCTCCTCGCTGCCTGCTTCCCGCAGGGCGGCGGCCAGAAGCTCCGCGATCCCGCGCGCGGCTCCGCGGACGATCCGCCGGGCGGCTGCGTCTCCGGCGGCGGAAGCCTCGAACACACAGGGGGCGAAGCCGGCGATGAAGGGCTTGCCTCCCCCGTATATCCTCACCGTCGATTCGGGCGCCTCGGCAGGCCCGCCGAGGTATGCCACGGCCGCGGCAGAGAGAGAGGTCTTCTCTCCTCTGCCGTCGGCGGCCATGAGAGCCGCCTCGAGTCCGGCGCTGCCGATCCTGAATCCGCCGCCCGACTCTCCGTCGATGAGATATCCCCATCCGCCGATCCGCGAAAGAGTCCCGTTTTTTCTCAGAAAGCAGACGCTTCCGGTACCGGCGATGACCACGGCGCAGTCGGCATCTTCGGGAAGGAAACCGAAAAGATTGAAGCTGTCGGTTCTGACGGCGATCCTCACCCGTCCGGCCTCGCTCTCCAGCGCCTGCGCCACCGATCTCTCAATGGCGTCGGAATGGCCGGTCGCGCCGGATATACCGGCGTAGATCACCGCTCCGCCTCTGTATCCGGGGTGTTCTCCGCGCCACGCGCGGATAAGCTCTCCGCACAGAGACGAGATACGGCCAGCGGCCTCCTCCTCGCCGACATCGTTCGGGTTGACGGGGCCGGCAGAGACCGCCGGACCCGCGGAGCTGCCCTCGGGGTCGGACATGTCGCAGAGGGCGGCGAGCGTCTTGCTCCCTCCTCCGTCGATCGCGATCACCGGAACGTCAGGGAATGTCATATCAGCTCCTCGAAGGATATCACGCTGCGCTCTCTGGTGGTGTCGAAGCCGAGACCGGCGTCCTCGTATTCCGCCTCGCCGCTCTGGTTGTCGTATGGGTCGCGGCGCATGAACTTTTTAGGCGGATCGAAGGGCTGCTGGAAATCGGTGCAGTTGATCTCGCGGAAGACGTCGAGGTTGCAGAAATAGTGGTTCCAGAGGACTCTGTCGCCCGATCTGAGCGCGCCGCCTCCGAAGGAGGGGTCGCACCACATCCAGCCCCAGGGCTCGACGTAGAACTGGGCCCAGTCGTGGCTGCCGATGCCGTCGGGACGGACGTGGCTGCCAGACTGCCATCTCGCCGGAACGCCCATCGCCCGGCAGAGGGTTATGAAGAGCAGCGCCTGGACTCCGCAGTCGCCGCGGCCGTTCATCATGGCGAATTCGGGTATGTTGTCGATAAAGAGATATTCGCGCATATATGAGTAGACGACGTGGGTCGTCACCCACTCGTAGGCTCTGCCCGCGAGGACGAGACGGTTGGTCTCGACTCCCTTCAGCTCCTTCGCGAGAGCGAGGATCGCCGGCGTGAACCTGATGTGCGGCGGCTGCTCTCCGGTGAAGAAGGAGGGCTGTCCGAGGGAGGTCTTTGAGGGATCCGGCCTGAAATAGGGGATCCTGAGCGTATAGGCGAACTTCACCGAATAGACGTCGCCGGGGAGGTATGGGACCTCGATGAAGGCGGTGCAGTGGGCTGATTTCCCTATTTTGACGGGATGCGAGGCGTCGAGCAGGGTAATGTCTGTCTGATGCGGACATTCGCAGGGATAGGGCAGATGGACTCTGATCGTCCTTCCCGGCCGCTGCGATCCGCTGTCGACCGAAAGCTTCTCCTCGACGGTGATCCTCACCGCCCGCTCCCCCTTCTCGCGCATTATGCGGAGGTTCTCCCGGCGGAGCCGGTTAGGCTCCTCGGGCGGGACGTCGGGATCGGATATCGACTTCAGGTAATGCCCGTTGCAGCCGAAGATGTTGGAGGCGGCGGCGTTCTGAAAATACCTGACCCCGTTCTTGCGGATGTAGTCGGCGTTTCCGAGACCTATGATGTGCTCAAGATGCTCGGGGCCGCAGGCGGGATATTTTTTCCGGATCCTCCCGAGCAGCGCGTCGAAGTCGGTGTTGTAATCGTCCAGCATGCCTTCGGCGATCACGTCCTCGATGTCAAGTCTTCTCTTCAGCGCGAAGGGAATGTCTTTTTTCAGATATGCGGCGATCGCGGCGCGTTCGCCATTGAAATCTCCGCTGTATTTGAAAAACTTTATCTCGTCGGGCAGTTCTACCGCCAGATATTTGATTTCTTCCTCGTCGAATCTGATCATTTTTCCGTCTCCGTCGTCTGATCTTATAATCTGTCAAAAGCAACCGAAGGGCGTCATTCGGCGTAGCTCTCAGCGATCTTCATCAGCTGTTTTTCGAGAGCCCGCCTGTCGGGCTTTATTATCATGACCGCGGTCATGACGAGAAAACAAAGCAGCAGAAAGGAGGCCGGAAGCATGGCGCCGACCTTATCCTGTGCAAAATATCTCGCCGCGGCGAACGCCGAAAAGGCCGCAGCGGCAGCGCCGACCACCGCGTATCCGGCGGCGAAGAGCGCCGACTGGGACGAGGTGTACTCGATGACCGTCTCGTCTCCCTCCTGCCTGACCCTTCCGGTCAGACGGGCGTCGTAGTTCATTCTGCTCTTTGTGTCGCCGCCCTTTCTCACAAGGGAGAAGTAGCCCTCGGCGTCGATCCCGCCCCGGAATCCCGAGTCGTTGCCGTCCCCGTCGATCCCGTTCATAAGGTTGAAGACCCTCGCGAACTCCTCCGGGCCTCTTCCGTTCAT
>ONVJ01000236.1 GCA_900321265.1 uncultured Eubacteriales bacterium | reverse complement strand
CTTCTTCATGTCTGCCGTCAGGTCGGGCTCCGCGGGACGCGGAGGCTCTGTGACCGGCGCGGGGTATTCCTGTCCGGGCGGAACGTAGATACCGCCCTGTCCGTACTGTTCGTTCATGTTTTAATCCTCAGCTTTCCTGTTCGCTGTTCTTTTCGTGGTTTCTGCGGATGCGCTGGTTGATGTCCGCGGCGTACTCGTCTGCCGCAGCGTCGGCGAGTATCGGGAACTCGACGACGGTCGAGCCGTCGGTGCTCGTTATCCTCAGATGACGGTATTTGGTTATGCCCGAATATCCGACCTTGTCGGTCTTTACTATCTCGCAGCCGCCGAGTTCTGAGTATCCGATCTCTCCGAAAAAGTCGGACACCGGCTTATCTGCCGAAACGAGGGATATCTCGCGTTCCCCGAGGCATATCGAGTCGGGTTTCAGGGCGAAGGCGGAAAGTGAATAGATCGACGAGCGGCTCTTGCCGTCCGATCCCACCTTGTGGAGCGCGCGGCTCTCGTCGAAGCAGAAGGTCCCGAACCATACCGGCTCGATCTTTTCGCCGGGGTTTTTGACTTTTGTTCCGTATGTCTTCTCGTATTTTGCCTTCGCGGCGTCGAATTTGACGAAGCGCGAGGTGAATTCCGTCCTGAACTCTTCCTCGAACGGCGGGATGAGCTCGTCGATCTCGCTGTCCTTTATCTTGATGTTCGAGATCAGGACCATTCCGACCAGACCGGCGACCGCCATGCAGAGACCGATCGGGATGAAGAGATAGCCTCCGAACCTGGAAAAGCCGAGAAAGATGAAGACGAAGAGACCCGCCGCGATAAGGATGAAGGAGACGACGGTCGGCCAGGCGGGGATCGACTGACCGAAGTATTTTTCGTTGCGCTGGTAATTCATGCGAAAACTCCTCAGTATTGTTATGGTGTGCGATCGGTCTGTGCCCGGGTCAGCCGTTGATCAGCATCTCGAGCATGGCGTCCGACTGCCCTTTGATCAGTGACGCGTAATAGGCAATGACGATTATCTCAAGAGCCGTGGTGAGCCTGTTTTTCGCTCCGGGGATCTTTTCCTCGTAGTCTGAGATGACCTCGCATATGCAGAGACGGAGCGTCTCCTTGCTGCCGGGGAGGTCCTCGTCGCTCATGAGTCTGTCAAGGAGCCTGCAGATGTAGTCGTAAAGGATCGAGTCGCGGATGATATCGTCCGACCGGTCGTAGACTCTTCCGTTGATGTAGGAAACCAGAAAAGCTATCCTGTCCAGCCTCATGCAGCTTCTCAGCATGTTGATGATGAGGATGTGCGCAAGCTGGTCGATGTTGTATTTTTTGGATTTTGGATTTTCGACCCAGCCGCGCTTTGTCCAGTTCTGGAGGGTGGTGCCGTCGATGCCGGCGACCTCCCTGATCTGGGTCAGCATTATTCCGTCGGAGATGTAAAAGATCTTGTTGAGAAAATCAAGACCGGTTACGTTTCCCATTGCCTTGCGGTCGAGAACGGTTCCGGGGATGTTCTTCTCGTTGATTCTGATGATCATAGACGGTCTCCCTTCTTCGAGCGATCGGATGTGATACTATTATTATATCACGCGGTCGCGTGACTGTCAAGGGCTTTCGCGTACAAAAACCGCCGGAATCAAAAAGGACGGAGGGAACCGCCCCCCGCCCTTCCTGATTCCCGCTTTTTACTGTCCGGCGGGCAGCTGAAGCGCCGCGCCGATGACGGGGCCGTACTGCGACATGTCGGGTATGATGAAGTTGACGTCGAAGGCCGGGCCGAGGCCTGCGAAGAAGTTCTTTATCGGAGTGATCCGGGAAAGGTTTCCGGTCAGTACTATGTCTTTGATCCCGAAGCCCCTCGCGGCGAAAAGCGCGACCATCGCGACCGTCTCGGACACCATGTTGAAGATCCCGAGGGCGATGTCGTGGCGGTTCGCGAGATCAGACAGTCCCCCGAAATTCGATGCCGTCAGCTCGGCGCTGGCCTCGGAATAGAGTCCGGGACGGGTGATGTCCTTGATCCTGAGGTCGACCTTCGAGAGGTCTCCGCCGGCGCAGAGCTCCTCGAGATGCGCGACGCTCTGGATGTCGAGCATCTTTCTCGCCAGACCGTGGATCGTGCCTCCGCCGACGCCGGTGCCGCCGAGATGCTCGCAGTTTACACCGTCCTCGGTCTTCTTCGCGTGTATGAGCGCCGTGCCGGTGCCCATGCTGACGACGATGGCCTCGTCGAGCCCGGAAATCCAGAGCCCGCCGATGCCGATGCTGTCGAACTCGGACACCTGGGAGCAGGGAAGCCCGTATACCGGCTCGGTGATGAAGGCCGAGCCGACGCCTGTCATCATCACACGGTCGATGTCAGACAGGCGGAGCCGGTTTTCAAGCGTGAATCTGCCGAATGCTCCGTATGCCGAGGTCACCGGGTCGTTTGCCTTCACGTAGAGCGGGGAGATGAGCTTCCCGTCCGGCCCGAAGCCGACGATCTTTGTGGTGCTTCCCCCGACATCTATTCCTATCACCGCCTTTGCGGTCTTTTTTACAGTTCTTTTTTCAGCCATTTTCAGAGGTCCGTCCTTTTCAGGGCCGGGCAGCGGGGCCCGGCTTCGTTTTATCGCATAAATTATATACAATATCGGTTTTTTTGTCAAGTGTTGAAAAGAAAAGAAAAAAGTGGTATAATAAAACCGCTCAGTGCCGCGGCCCCGTCGACGGGACGGCGGCAACTACAGACCGGGCGGGAATGCCCGGAAGGAAGGCTTAAGGTATAAAAATGGCTTTTGTGAATCCCGATCCCTCGCTCATCTCCGACAAGGATCTATACATCTTCGACATGGACGGGACGATATATCTCGGATATAACGTCTTTCCCTTCGCGGTCAGGTTCATAAACAACCTGCGCGCTTCGGGCAGAAGAGTCCTCTTCTTCACGAACAACGCCTCTCACACTGCGGAGTTTTATGTAAAGAAGCTGACCAAACTCGGCTTTTCCCCGACCCGGGAGGAGATCATGACTTCGGGTGACGTGACGATCGAGTTCTTAAAGCGGCACAGGGCCGGGAAGAGCGTCTATCTCGTCGGCACCGACGAGCTCGTCGAGGATTTCAGGGCCGCCGGCATCAATATGCTCACCGGCGAGGAGGAGAGGGCGGACATCGTCATCACCAGCTTTGACACCACACTCACCTACCACAAGCTCGACATGGCCTGCAGGCTGATCAGGGGAGGCGCCGAATACCTCTCGACCCACCCCGATTTCAACTGCCCGACCGAGACCGGCTTCATCCCCGACAGCGGGGCCATCGCCGCCTTCGTGACGGCGTCGACCGGCAAAAAGCCGGTATATTTCGGCAAGCCCTACCGCGAGACGGTAGAG
>ONVJ01000159.1 GCA_900321265.1 uncultured Eubacteriales bacterium | reverse complement strand
CCGGCTTTTGCCGAAAAACTTGCCGGCAGCATGACCGAATACGACCGCGAATGCGATGAGCTGGACCGGCTTGAGTCAGCCGGGGGAGTCTTCGTCATATATCCGTCCGAGAGGGTGGACGTGTCCCGGATGGAAGGAGACCTTGAAAAGCTAGGCAGACTCTACCGCCTCGGTATAAGCGACTGCGAAGCTCTCCTGCCCGATCTCGCCGACTATCTTGAGAAATCCTGAATAAAACGCGCGGCTCAGCGGCATGACCGCCGGAGCCGCCCGGGAGATAAATACCATGACCGGTGACAACCTGTTTTTCGCGCTTGACGAAAAGGGAAACAAATTATACTTTGAAGAGACCCGAAGCGGCGATGCCGTCCTGCTTGCGCTGAAGCACGAGCGCTTTGAGGACTGCGCGGAGCTCCGCCTCCTCCCCGCTCTTTCCTGCGCGAAAAGCGGAGATCCCGGCTTCTATGTCGTTCCGAGAAAGATAGCGATGTCGGGGGACCAGCTGGTCCTTTTCAACGAAAAGAAGGACGCCGTCTTCGAGACGACGCATCCGCTGACAGTCACTCTCTTCATAAACTGCCCCGCCTTCTGCGGGACAGTCGCATACGAGAGGAACTATCACTTCAAATTCAGAACCGAGGTCCGCGGCGGAAAATATTCATGCTTTGCCGTCCTCGATCTTACCGTCAACGACAGACCCCTGGAGGATATCCGGGTAAAGGTCATTCCCGCCCCGGCGACATCCTCCTTCTCTGATCTGGCGGTCGGCTTCAGAGAACTGAAACTGAAAGAAGGAGAATTCATCCCTCTCGCCGAAAAATGCCGCCGCGACGCGGCAGAATACGCTAGGAAGTATCCTCTCGTCAGGATCAGGATGGGCTGGAAGCAGAGTCCATCTCCGGTGCTTCATCAGACCGACGAGAACGAACCCGAGATGAAGGTCGCCTGCACCTTTGAGCGGGTGAGAGAACTGGCGGACGCGCTGAAGGCCGAAGGCGTCGCCGGAGCTGAGCTGCAGCTTGTCGGCTGGAACGCCTCGGGCCACGACGGAAGATTTCCGCAGTTTTTCCCAGTCGACGAGAGGCTGGGCGGCGAAGAAGAGCTGAAAAAGACGGTCGCTCATGTTAAAAGACTGGGCTACAGAATCTCGCTGCATACGAACTTCATCGATATGTACAAGATAGCCGACAGCTTCACCTGGGAGGACGCAGCGATCGGCCGCGACGGAGCGCCGGTACAGACCGGCCACTACAGCGGCGGACTTGCTTATCACGTCTGTATGCACCGTCAGCTGAAGAACGCCCGCCGTGAGCTGCCCCGCATCGCAGCCCTTGGGACCGACGGACTTCACTTTACCGACGTCATATCGATTGTCGAGCCCGACGTCTGCTTCTCAGAAAGCCATCCCTGCTCCACAGGAGAGGGTGTCAGGCTCGCGCGCGAACTCATGTCCTACGCGAAAGAGCTATTCGGAGGTTTTTCGAGCGAGGGCTGCTTCGACTTTGCGATGAGGGACCTTGATTTCGGCCTCTACATCGATTTCGGCGACGGCTTTCGAAAGCTCGAGGTCCCGACCGCCGACCGTCTCATTCCCTTCTATGAGATGCTCATCCACGGCACCGTCCTCTACAATCCCTCCAGCCCGACCGTAAACTACCCGATAAAGCCGCCCGCAGACAGGCTCTCCTTCTTTATGCGCGGCGGCAGACCGGCGCTCTACGTCTACTCCCGCTTCCGCACCGGCGCTGCGAACTGGATGGGAGAGACCGATCTGACTCTCGACAGCGACGAAGAACTCCGGCGCACCGCCGCCACTGTAGCAGATGCCGCGGCGGAATACGCGCCGCTTGCCGACAGGCAGTTCCTCTTCATAGACCGCCTTGAATACCCCGAAGGCGGCATTTGCGTCGCGACCTATTCTGACGGATCGAGGATGGCGGGAAACTATTCCTCAGAGCCCGCGGTCTTTGAAGGAAAGACCGTAGGGCCCTTCGGCTGGATCATCCTGTGAGCCCGCCTTCCCTCCTCCGCTCCGGAAAAAGAGACCGGTGGGGCAGTCAGGGAGCATCGGTTTTTATCGCGTTGTCATCCGATCCGCAGTTTAACCAAATCAGCGAAAAGGAGAATCCCCCTTGTTTACAGTCTATCATTTTATCTGGCTTGCGATCTGCGCCGCGCTCATCGCCCTTTGCCTGATCCTTATCAAAAAACTGAAGCCCGCGCTTAATACCGTGCTCAACGTTGCCGTGGCGGTAAGCATCCTATCGGAAACAGTCAAAATCTGTTCTGTCATTAAGATCCTTGACGTCAGCACCGGGGGAACTGTCCCTTATATCGAACTCAACCATCTTCCTATACACCTCTGCTCGATACAGATCATCTTTATCCTGTTCGTCAGATTCGCCCCCGCCTCCATGGAGAAGCTGAGAGACCGCCTGCTCGCATTCATGTATCCGACCTGCATACTCGGCGCCGCCGCGGCACTGCTTATGCCGTCGATCTTCTCAACGACTCTTCCGCCCGAGGAAGCCTTTATCCGGCCTATGGCATACCAGTTCTTCCTCTTTCACACGATGCTCGTCATCCTCGGAGTCGCGATCTGGATTGACAGAGGAGACAGGCTCACCGTCGCCGATTACAAGAACACCTTCTTCATGATGGTACTGCTGGCGGTAGTATCGATATACCTCAACTCGGTATTCGCGACGCCGGTCTACAGCGACGGAGAAGTCACTATGATCGAGAAAACGACGAACTTCTTCTTCACATACATCCCGCCCGTACCGATCGCGCTCACGAAGACCTGGCACTGGATGCTCTATCTCGCGGTGCTACTCTTCCTCTGCGCCGCCCTGATCGCGCTTCTCTACATCCCGGTATTCGTCAGGGCATGGAAAAAACACAAGGATGCACCGGCAGATAACTGACCGGGACACCGGAAAGACAGGTTTTGAATGATAACCGAAACAGTGTTCGGGAGGGTATCCGCAGCTGACGGATCCCTGATCACGGTAAATCTTTACACACTCTCCTCGCCCTCGGGCAGGCTCACCGTCACCCTCTGCGACCTCGGCGCGAGGATCGCCGGGATCCGCGCGGTGCTTCCTTCGGGAAAGATACGCGAGCTTGCAAGAGGTTTCGACACCCCTGACGCCTATATGCGCGCTTCGGGCTATCTCGGAGCGGTTATAGGAAGATACGGCAACCGCATCGGCAGGGGCCGCTTCACGCTGAACGGAAAGGAATACAGGCTCTATCAAAACGACGGGAAGAATCACCTCCACGGCGGCAAGGAGGGCTTTGACAAAAAGATCTGGACCGCCGCGGCATCCGACGGCCCGGAGCCTTCGGTGACATTCACCGCGGTCTCCCCCGATATGGAAGAGGGCTATCCCGGAAAACTTGACGTCGGGGTAAAATACACTCTTACCGAAAAAGAAGGGCTCAGGATCGACTATACCGCCCTGACCGACGCCCCGACCTATCTGAATCTGACTAACCACGTCTATTTCAATCTGGCCGGATCGGGAAGCGTCAGGGAGCATTTCGTCAGCCTCGACGCCGACAGATATCTTCCCACCGACCCTGAGCTCATTCCGACGGGCGAGATCAGGCCGGTCGACGGGACGGTCTTCGATTTCAGGAGCGGAAGGACGGTCGCCGGCGCAGCGGAAAGCAGCGATCCGGATATCATTACCGCCGGCGGGATCGACCACTGCTTCGTATTTTCGGATGACTCCGCTCCCGACGCCCGCAAGGGCTACGTCCTCTCTCCCGACGGACGCGTGAAGATGGAACTCTATACCGACCGCCCCTGCGTCCAGTTCTACTCGGGCAATTTTCTCGGCGATCCCGAATTCCCATTCAGGGGAGGAGAGCCGCAGACGAAGCGCTCGGCGTTCTGTCTGGAAACTCAGGCGATGCCCGACGCGATGAACCATCCGGGCTTTACCGACACCCTTCTCTCCCCCGGAGAGACCTTCCTCTCCTTCACCGAATACAGATTTCTGTTCTGAAAATCAGGAGGGGCTGTCAAAAAAGTCGGACTTTTTTGACAGCCCCGCACATGTCACGGCCGGGAAACCGTGACATGTGCCGATCTTTTTCGTTT
>ONVJ01000099.1 GCA_900321265.1 uncultured Eubacteriales bacterium | reverse complement strand
AGGGCCTGAGGTCGTAGGAGGCGCTTATTCCTCTTCGCAGGGCGGTTGCTCGGTAGATACCGAATATGTCTGGGGAGGATTCACCGGTCCTTATATCTGTTCTCAGCCGACTCCCTGGGAGGACTATTCCACCGTCGGGAACGGGCTGTGGAAGAAGGAGATATCGGCCTCCGCATTTGCGACGCAGGTAAAAAATTATAAATCCGGCCTCATCTCGGGGACCAGTATCGCAAAAGTGACCTACGAGACTCCTCCGGATTCCACCTATATCTCTTCGATGACCGTCACCGACAACCTGGGAAAAAGCGGTACTGTGACTCTCTCCTCGAACGTTCAGTCGATGATGGGCAGCAGCTATGTCTATTCGGCCAATTTTGTCATCGGAAAGGGTTCGGTCGCCTATTCCTATGACAAGGTCATTTCAAACGAGATCATAAATCTCAACGAAAACTACTCAGGCTACCTCACCGTCAGCACTTCGGAAGGGTCATTCACAAGCTCCTCCTCGCTGTTCAGATTCCTGACTGATCTCGGCACCGCGGCGTCCGACAGTTCGCGTTCTCTCTATGTCGCGACGGCGGGAGGGACCGCCGTGCTCGCCTCCGAGCAGGATATCCCGATAACGACCGTCCCTGACAGCAGCGGGATCTACACATATGTCGCCGACTACGGAGATTTTCTTATCGTCTCAAGGCTTCAGGAAAAGACAGGCATACACTACGCCTCGAACAGTTCATCCTTCGCCATCGTAGGCAAGGGCTTCGGACACGGGGTCGGAATGAGCCAGTACGGCGTATACTTCCTTGCCAAGGCGGGAGCCACATACGACCAGATAGTCAGAGCATACTACCCCGGGTCTAAAGTTGAAAACGTCTACGATTTCTGGGGAGTGAACTGAGTGTCTTCGCTTAGAGCAGGCTGTCAAATTTGATCAAATATATCTGAATCGAGTCAAAAAAACAGGCGCTGTTACTTGCCGGAAAAAACGAATGGATTGATATTCAATCCTGTGTCATTTTCCCCGGCGAGAAGCAGCGCCTTTTTGTCAAACAAAGATCAGTTGAATTGAAGGTTTTTCATAAAATAATCTATAAAAATCTGGTTTGTGACAGATTCCTGGCAGTGATAACAAAGGGGCTGTAAAAGGTAAGATCCTTAAAACAACCCCTATATATTGCTTCAGAAAAATGTCAGACGGTCAGATCGAAGGTGCGGCTGATTCCCTTCCTATGTCTGATCTCCGTTTTTGTGTCCCCGATGGAGATCTCATAATCGCCGAAGAAGCCGAGGAATTTTGCCGATCCCTCCCCGTCGGTCTCGACCGTCACGTCTGTCGTCCACTCATTCCCGAACAGATCGACTAGAGCGTCGTACGCCGGCTTGGGATTGAGGTCGTAATCAAGCAGACCTCCGCGGTAAATATTCTCACCCGCGCTCATATCGCCGCGAGGCGCGAATGCCGCGTAGCCGTCGGGAAGATTCCAGTATATCGCGGCTTCGACCGACGGATGACTGAACCAGATCCTGTAAAGCCTCCTCAGTATCTCCGCCTGGAGCTCATAATCCTCCTTCGTTTCGTAAAAGGCGGGTATGGTGATCTCGGTGATCTGTATCGGGAGTCCGAGCGCGGAATAACAGTCAAGCACGCGGTAGATCTGTTCGGGATTGTAGAGCGACTCGGTATAGCTCGCCTCACGGTCGGGCTTCCTGAAGGCGTGAAACTGCATGCCGACGGCGTCTATCCTGCAGCCTTTTCTCAGCGCGTCCTCGATCAGCCGGTAGTATGCGCTGCGCTTATAGACGAAATTGACTCGTGGCTCCCAGATGTGCGACGCTTCGTTGATTATCAGCTCGTTGAAGGGAAAATACTTCTCGGCCGCGGCGAAGCTGTCCGATACCAGTCTATCGTCTGCGAAATAGGGCGTGGACTCCCTTCCCGGTTTGTTGCACAGGACCTCATTGACGACCTCCCATGCGGGAATCCTTTCGGCGTATTTTTCGGCCAGTTCGCGGTATCGCCTGTCAAATCTGCGCCTGACCGACTGAATATCGTATTCATCAAGCCAGGCCGGATCGAAATTCAGATATGTCAGGCAGTGAGCCTTCGGGAAGATCCGGTTCTTTTCGCAGAAGTCGAGGCAGAGATCGACGGGCGGACGGCGGTAGACCGCAGGACTGTCGGCGGAAAACCTCGGCTTGCCGTCCTCGGGTTCGAGATCTCTCCAGTAGATCGGAAGAGTCGCTTCATTGAAGCAGCGTGAGAATAGCTCGTCATATTTCGCGTTCTTCTCTTCGCTCTCAAACTGTCCCAGCATGAAGAGATTCGCTCCGTGGAGAAAGGCGTGGTTT
>ONVJ01000104.1 GCA_900321265.1 uncultured Eubacteriales bacterium | reverse complement strand
GGTTTTTCCGGGGCGCTGTCGATATGCCGCCCGATCGGACAGGTGTTCACCGAAGCCGGACTGTATGATCCCGAAAAGGACGGGTGAGCCGGGTTAAATATAATTCCACTGAGGCTGTAAGATCCGCGAGGCGGATCTTACAGCCTGTTGCGCGTCAGGCCCTGTAGTCGTTGTCCGAAGCCTCGGCGGTGTTTTCGCGCTGGCTCTCGACGAATTCCGTGGCCTTCTTTTTGTCGCTCGCCTTGGGAGTCTCGAAGACGGTCGGCTGATGGATGACGACCTGAGTGAAGGGAATGTTGATGTTGTGAGCGTCAAAGAGCAGCTTGAACTGACGGTTCATGTCTCTCTCGACCTGGAAGCGGTTGGCCTCCTCGCATCTCGCGACGAACTTCAGCTCGACGCCGGATGAACCCAGTTCAGACACACCCTTGTAGAAGGGGCCCTCGACGATGTCGGGGATCGCCTTGCCGATCTCCTCGATGTGATCCTTGACGACCGCCTCGACGCGCTCGATCGACTCTCCGTACTCGATCTGCACTACGCAGGGAACGAGGGTGAGGTGATCGGTGAGGTTGATGACCGTCCGGAGGTCTGAGTTGTTCATGATCTTGAAGTTGCCGGCGGTGTCCTCGAACCGCGTGGTCCTGATTCCTATGTCGCGGACGGTGCCGCGGAAGCCGTCGACGATTATGATGTCGCCTACGTCAAACACGTTCTCGAATACGATGAAGAGCCCCGAGATTATGTCTTCGATCAGCGGCTGGGCTCCGAGGCCTACTATGAGGGACAGGATCCCGATGCCGGCGAGAAGCGTCCCGGTGTCGACGTTGAGCGCCTTAAGGGACATGAAAATGACGATCAGGACCGACAGGTATTTGATGAAGGAGCCGAGCAGGTTGAAGATCGCCTTGCCCTTCTTTATAAAGGTGAGGATCCAGTTGATGAACACCCGGATCAGATAGCCGATCGTTATGAAGAAGAACGCGTAGCTGATGATCCTGATCCATTTGATATAGTCACCGGCTCCGCTGAAGGGGTTAAGGCTTCTGTAGAGCTGACTGTCCTCACCGAAGAAGCGAGGGCCTCCGATCAGAAGGACGAAATAGGCCGCTGCGAGGCAGAGAAGTATGACTGTGAAGATGATCCCCACGACTTTCTGCGTTTTTTCGGATTTTTCTTTGAAGGCGATCATTGTGATTCTTCCTTTCTGTTGTATCTTTATCTGCTTTATTTGTTCTGCTGATTTTCCTGCCTGCCGCGCTTAATTCGCGGTCATGTATTCCACGTAGAGGTAGTTCGCCGGCGTGAAGGAGTCGTGGTAGATGATCACGTAAACCGGATCGAGAGTGGCGTAATAGAATCTGTCGATGTTTCTGCCCCAGTATTCCTCTGTACCGAGCGATACGGTTTCCAGCTGTACCGTGGGATTCGATGCGCTGACGACGGTGACGAAGCCCTCGCCTCCCGCCGCGGGCGGCTCATACGAGCAGCTTAAGTACCGGGTGACCGACGAGCTGTCGATGATCGCGTCTCTTGTCTCGTAGAGTGATCCGTATCCGATAGACACGTCTTCGGTCACGCTGAAGGAAACGTCGGACGTGATCTTTCTTGATGTCGTGAATATCGAGGCTAGCTGGTTCTGTTCGGTCGTCGCGTTCTCTTCCGACGCGGGCCATATGAGTTCTCTGATCGCGTCGGCGGTATATCCGTCGGCGGTGTAGAGCGCCGCCCTGTAGTTCCCCGGCGCGAGCTCTTCGCCGTAGTTGAATATGAGATTTTCGATCTTGCCGCTCTTGGACAGCTCGAAATGCTCTTCTTCCACTCCGATGCCCGAGATGTACATGTTGACGAGGTTGCCGGAGGTGTCGGTGATGATCAGCGCGGTCCAGCGCAGATTTCCTTCAAGGAATGATTCCTCGTCCGCCAATACGGTCTCGACAAATCCGGAGTTCAGCGTGTAATTGAGTGACGGATAGGAAACATAGCTGGAGTGCCATTCAGAAGTAAGCGCTTCCTGTGTCGTGGCGGGCCCGTAGGTCGAGTGCGCCAGCGAGAAGGAAGGTCTCGTTCTTCCGGTCAGGGAGGACGTCAGCGTGTCGACGGTGCTGTTGCCCGACATCATCTTTATGGTGTAGGTGTCGGCGTAGACGAGATCGTTCGCCGCGGAGGTGAATCCGCCCGTCGTCGAGGTGACGGGGATCGACGCGCCGAGGCTGTCGGTGAGCGATAGCATCGCTCTCGGATAGAGCGATTTGAACTCGTCGGTCAGTGTAAAGATCGCGTTGCCGTTCCTGTCCTGCGAAACGGTGACCGACGTGGCGGTCGTGACCTGCTGCGATAGGACCTGCGTGCCGACCGTTACGTCGTAAACGCTGATCGTATAGGAGGTGCGCGGACTGAGTCCGCTCAGCGTCGCCGACGCCGACGAGCCCGACATATCTGTGTTTATCTTCGTGCCGCCGCGGCGGAGTTCAAGCGTGTTGCCGTCGGGATTCGTGATCGACACGCCGACGCTGATACTGTTGAATCCTGCCTGCAGCGTAGTGAAGGAAGCGGACGCCGTCTGCCGCGCGCGAGTCGTGAACGGGTAGGACAGGATCGTCGAGCCGTCGTAGTCGTAGAATACCAGAGTATGCGACGATCCCTCGGCAAGTCCGGTAAAGGACACGCTTACCGTGCTTCCGGATATTGTCGGCTGGACCTGACTGCCGTTGAGCTTTGCGGTTATCGTGTTGCCGTCGGGGTTCGTGAGAGTGAAGCTGCCTTCTGCGGTCGTGAGGTCGGTGGTGAAGTTAACAAGTGCCATGGTCGCCGCGATGCGCTCTCTCGCCGCGAAGGAATGCGTCAGAAGCACCGTCCCGTCCCAGTCGAGGAATTCGAGTTTGTGTTCCTCCCCGGTCACCAGATCTTTGAGATCTATGCCGAAGGAATCGTCGGTGAGCGATTCTCTGAGCGTCGCTCCGTCGAGCGTCACAGTGAGCGGGTTCTTGTCGGGGTTGGTGATGACGAAGGAGAGGGATACGCTGTCAATGCCGACCGATTCGCTCTCCGGCACGACTTTAGCGCTCTCCCTTGCTCTCGTCGAGAATGAGTATGTGAGTATCGTGTCTCCGTTCCAGTCGAAGAATTCTATGGTATGCTGGGAGTTCTCTTCAAGACCGTCAAGCGAGAAGGAGATGACTCCGTCGCTTTCGGCGAAAGAGGTGTCGTTTCCGTCAAGCTTTGCGGTTATCTCGTTTCCGTCGGGGTTCGTGACGCTGAATTCTATCTCGGCTTCGGTCAGCGTGCAGGACAAGCTCTTTTCGGATATCCTGACCGGGGTCCTCGCGGTCGTCTTTACGCTTCCGGAGCAGAGTTCCTTTCCGGATGAGTCTGTGACCGCGAAGGAGTATTCGGTGCCGGGATCCAGTCCCTCCGCTGATATCACCGCCCTGCCGTTTTCGTCGGCGGTCAGCGGGACTTCAGATCCGTTGAGGCTTGCCTTGAGGTCTGCGATCTCTATGTTCAGGGCGTTGAGTTTAATGACCGCGGAGTTGAATGTCGCCTCCTGAGAGAAGAGGGTCACCGAGGGGGCGGGAGCCGGGCCGGGTTCTGATGTCTCCTCGCCCGTTCCATGACCGCCTCCGGTCTCATCTGTATCGCCGGTCTCCTCCGGATCCGGAGGAGTCTCCGGTATCGAGTAGCTGTATGACAGCAGGGATTCGCTGTCTCCGAATACTTCCAAGAGGTATATCTGTCCGGGTGTCAGACCGTCGAAATAAAGTACGGGGTAGTTCCGGTCGACCGCCATCGCCTTTACGGGGTTGCCGTCCATGTCCGACAGGACAGCGGAGAACGCCGTGCTTTCGGACGACGAGTAGAGGCTGAGGGTGACCTCGAGCGATCCCGGCTCGGTCTTGTAGCTTCTTACGTCCGCAAAGAGCGATGTGGTCATGATGAGTATCGCCGCGATCGCCGGACCGGTCATCGCCGCCAGAATGCTCAGCATTCGTCCCAGCCGGTTCCGGTTGTTGCGAAGAAGGGAACTGTGTCTCGTCAGTCCGGAGTTGGATGAGGATTTTCCGTAGTCCTGATCCTCGGGACCCGCGTAGCCCCCCTCCTTCGAGTACTGCTGGAACTCTGAGACGGTGCTTTCGGCGTTGAACTCGGAATAGGCCTGATATTCCTCCAGCGCGTCGTTTTCTTTTACCGAATATTCTTCATTTTCCATCTGTCTTCAGCCTGTCTTTTCCGGGTCCGTCATCTCGGGAAGAGAGAAGGCGGACCCTGCCGATCCCGGCGTGTCCCGTCGGGATCCGTGTTTATTGATCGTCTGTTATCTTGTCTGTTGTCCGGCCTGTCCGGTACTGCGCCAGCTCAGACGCCGCGTCTCCCGGGGGCACTCGACCGTGATGAGAAAGCCCTCCCTGGCCGTTGGGAGTTTTCTTTCACCCGGGGTGTAGATGGCGGCTTCCGGTGAGGCGGGGTCGCCGTCATCGGTCGCGAGGCAGAATATCTCGATCTCCGTCTCGCTGTAGAAGCCGGTCCTGCCGCCCTCGGCGAGCGAGACACTGTCTTCCGACAGCAAATCGACCGCCGCGCAGCCGGTATACATGTCGGTCCTGCCCAGCGGGACGGTCGTCCTGCCTCCTGACGGAATGAAGGTGAAGAGCCTGATCTCTGACGGCGAGGCGAGCCCGACCGTCAGCCTTTCTCCCGGAGCAAGCTTTCCGCAGGCGCGGGTGAAATACTCGTAATATACGTATTCTCCCGATCCGAGTCCGGCGTCCTCGGGAGACACCGAACCTGAGGCGGCCCGCCCTTCGCGGTCGAGGTCGAAGCAGGCG
>ONVJ01000029.1 GCA_900321265.1 uncultured Eubacteriales bacterium | reverse complement strand
TGCGCGATAATGAACGGGTTCGGCGGAGCCGGAGCCTTTTCGGACGGCAAATACAACATCACCACCGAGTTCGGCGGAACGCTGCACGAGCACATCGGAAAGAAGGCTGCCCTCGATCTGATGCACTACGTCGACGGCATAAACATGTCGCACGGCGGCGCCGGCACGAAGCTCTACTCGACTGCCGGCTCGCACATCAAGACGCTCTGCATGCAGAACGGACTGCACCTGCTCGATGCCTCGGTCAGACATATCGGCACCGACAAGAACTACACCGTCCTCGGCAATCTCTATGCCGAACTGAAGGACAGAGTCGAGTTCTTTTTCCACTGCCCGGTGAAGTCGGTGGCGTCGGAGGACGGATGCTATACCGTCTCGACTCCTAAGGGCGACTATACCGGAAAGGTCTGCGTCATATCCGCCGGCCGTTCGGGGAGCAAGTGGATGGAGAAGGTCTGCGCCGATCTCGGGCTCGCGACCGAATCCAACCGCGTCGACATCGGCGTCAGGGTCGAGCTGCCATACGAAGTCTTCGCCCCGCTGACCGACGAGCTCTACGAGAGCAAGATCGTCTACCGCACCGAGAAGTTCCAGGACCTCGTCCGGACCTTCTGCATGAACCCCCGCGGGGAGGTCGTCAACGAGAACACGAACGGGATCGTCACAGTCAACGGACACAGCTACGACGACCCGTCAAGATACACGCAGAACACGAATTTCGCCCTGCTCGTCTCGAAACACTTCTCAGAGCCCTTCAGGGACAGCAACGGATACGGCGAGAGCATCGCCCGGCTGTCGAACATGCTCGGCGGCGGAGTCATGATCCAGCGCTTCGGCGATCTCATGCGCGGACAGCGATCGAACAGGAGGAGGATCGAGGAGAGCTTCGTCACTCCGACTCTCGCCGCGACTCCCGGCGACCTCAGCCTCGTGATCCCGAAGCGGATACTCGACGGCGTCATTGAGATGATCTACGCCCTCGACAAGATCGCTCCCGGGACCGCGAACGACGACACCCTCCTCTACGGAGTCGAGGTCAAGTTCTACAACATGGAGGTCGCGACCGGCGAGAACCTCGAGACCGCCCGCGACGGGCTCTTCGTGATCGGCGACTGCGGAGGCGTCACCCATTCGCTCTCGCAGGCATCGGCCAGCGGCGTGCACGTGGCGAGACACATCGCCGAAAGATATTTTGCAGGATAATCAATAATTGTTTATACACCGGAGGATTACAGTCATGCAGGATCCCAACGTACGTCCCGAATCGATGAAACGCATAACGACGGAGGAGCTCGCACGCGCGTTCATCGAAGAGCAGGTAGCCTCGATACGCGCTCAGGTGGGGAAGGGGAAGGTCCTTCTCGCCCTGTCGGGAGGAGTCGATTCCTCTGTCTGCGCGGCGCTCATCTCAAAGGCCATCGGCAGCCGTCTCTGCTGCGTCCACGTCAATCACGGACTTCTCCGCAAGGGCGAGCCCGAGCAGGTCTGCCGCGTGTTCGGCGAGCAGTTCGACGTCAATCTCATCTACGTCGACGCCGTCGACCGCTTCCTTGACGCGCTCGCGGGCGTGTCGGATCCCGAAAGAAAGCGCAAGATCATCGGCGGTATCTTCATCGAGGTCTTCGCCGAGGAGGCGAGAAAACTCGAGGGCATAAAGTTCCTCGGACAGGGGACGATCTACCCCGACATCCTCGAATCGAAGGACGGCATCAAGGCGCACCACAACGTCGGCGGGCTTCCCGAGGACATGAAGGATTTCGAGCTGGTCGAACCCGTGAAGCTGCTCTACAAGGACGAGGTGAGGGTCGTCGGGAAGGCTCTCGGCCTGCCCGATTCGATGGTCTACCGTCAGCCCTTCCCGGGTCCCGGACTCGGCGTCCGCTGCGTCGGAGCGATCACGAGAGACAGGCTGGAGGCCGTCAGAGAGTCTGACGCCATCCTCCGAGAGGAGTTCGCGAAGGCCGGACTCGAGGGAAAGGTCTGGCAGTATTTCACCGTCGTGCCGGATTTCAAATCCACCGGCATCAAGGACGGGAAGCGCACCTTCGCCTGGCCCTGCATCATCCGCGCCATCAACACCGTCGACGTCGTCGAGGTGACTCCCGAGTACCTGCCGAAGGAACTGATCGAGACGCTTGTTCGCCGCATCACGACCGAAGTCCCCGGCATCAACCGCGTACTTGTCGATTACACACCAAAACCCCCGGCAACTGTCGAGTACGAATGAGGTTGTTATAAAAGGGCAAACTCGAATCCCAATAAAAGAAAAAAGGTCCTGATGAAGAAAACTGTTATCTGTCTGCTTGCGCTTTGCCTGTTTATTACCGGATGCACTTTACGTAAAACGGAGCACCGGTCAGATCTGCCGGCGGAAACAGAGTTCCCGCCGGATCAGGAAACGGCTGCGGAGCCGTTACCGGTTCACTCAAAGGGACAGATCAGGCTGTACGGCGAAAACCATTCTGATCCGAAATGCCTGAAAAAGGAGTTTGAGATCTGGGGCGCTTATTATGCCGACGGAATGCGGGATCTGTTTGTTGAACTGCCATTCTATACGGCGGAACTGCTGAACGAATGGATGCGTTCGGACTCCGACCGAATCCTTAACGACGTTTACCGGGACTGGAACGAGACGCAGGCACACTCGGAAGATTATTTGCAGTTTTTCCGGCAGATCAAGGAGGATTATCCCGAGACCGTCCTTCACGGAACGGACGTCGGACATCAGTATAAGACGACGGGCAGGAGGTATATTGACGAGCTGAAGGCGGCCGGCAGGGAGGAATCGGCGGAATATGCTCGTGCGATCAAGATCATAGAGCAGGGCGAACGGTACTATGAAGATCAGCAGTCGGATTACCGGGAAAACTGTATGGCGGCGAACTTTATTCGGGAGTTCGACAGGCTAGGCGATAAAGACGTGATGGGGATCTACGGCGCGGCGCATATCGATCCGAACGGTATGGATTATTACGGCAGAGTCGATTCCATGGCAAAGCAGCTCGTTGCCGTTTACGGAGATGCGCTGCATACGAAGGACCTGCGTTATGCCGATCCCGTTCGGACGGACCGGATCGCCGTCTGCGGAAAGGAATACGAGGCGACATACTTTGGAAGACTGCTGCCGGATGACTTCGGTTCCGACGTCGGGCTTCCGAACGGAATGCGGTACCTGGATTTCTGGATACTGGAGAACTCTTTTGAAGATTTCAGTTCCTGTCCGACCCTACTGTACGAAGGGAAAGAAGTACTGGTGCCGTTTTCGCAGTTTCCCATGAAAATAACGGAGGGGCAGGTCATAAGAATCGAAGGCGGTATGCAGGACGGAACGACCGGCTGCGAGTACTACTGCTCGGACGGAAGCGTATATCAGGGTGCGCCAGCCGCACGGCAGATCGAGGTAAGGGAATGAGACTGTCGTTACGCGGTAAACTCGAATCCCAATGAGGCAATTTAAAAATCCCTAAAAGAATCCATATACCAGCCTTGCATATGCCCCCTCCCGGGGCGGAGCGAGGCTATTTTAATAATCCTTTGTTTGAATCTTGAATCGTTGAAAGACCGGAGCGCCCGAAATACTGCTTATCAAGGGGTGCCCTGAAAGATCAGAAAGGTATTTATCGAAAAACGATAAAAAAATATTGACAAACGATTCGGACTGTGGTATACTGTTCCCGAAAACAGTCAAGGGAGGACTACTCATGCCTAAGATCAACAGAAAACTGTCGGTCCTGATCTCGCTCTTTCTTACCGCTCTCATGTTCGCCGCGGGCGTCGCGGCAGCGTTTTTTATCCCGTCGGCGGTCAGGTTTATCGCTGATATGCCCGACGGCAGCGGTGGCAGGCCGCCGCTTTCCGTGCAGCAGCTTCGGATGATCGGCATCGACGCCTACGCCGTCCTCGCGCTCATGCTTGCCGGTCTCGGGCTTCTCTTTGCCCTCTTGATTCTCGTGAGGAAGGGAAGGGTGTTCACTCCGACTGCGGTCGAGCTCATCCGCTATATCTCCTGGTGCCTCATCTTCATGGGCATGCTGATCGCCGCGCTCACCTTCTTTTTCAGATCGGCGATCTTCGTAGGCGGCGCCGTCCTCTTCGTCGGACTGACGGTCAGAGTCGTCAAGAACGTGATCGAAGAGGCGGTCTACATCAAGGAAGAGAACGACCTTACGGTCTAGGAGGCGGTCAGATGATCATCATCAATCTCGACGTCATCATGGCGAAGCGCAAGATGTCCCTCGGCGAGCTTTCCGAGAAGGTGGGGATAACGCTCGCCAACCTTTCGATCCTGAAGAACAACAAGGCCAAGGCTGTCAGGTTCTCAACGCTCGACGCGATCTGCCGCGTGCTTGATTGCGACGTCAGCGACATAATAGAATACAGAAAGGACGACGGACAATGAACGCAAACGGTGATCAGGGCTTTTCCGCGGCGCGCCCCGGCTTCACGCCCGACCGGGCGCCGGGTGAGACGCCGCCTCCCGCAGGAAAAAATGACGTCTTTTCGGCAAAGGAAAAGCTGCTCGCCTGGGTATCGGCATTCCTCGGATATCTTTTCTGCCGGACCTTCTGGGTATGGAAAAAACCGGCGGTCGGGCTTTTTTTCACCCTCTGCCTCTTTGCTTTCGCCTTCATCTTCTTCGGGAAAGAGAAGAGAAGACTCCGCAGCCTCTTTTACCCGGTCTCGGCGCTGGCCGTCTCATCCGCGCTTTTCTTCTCGTCGTCACCTGTGCTCCTCTTCTTTGCCTTTGCCTATACATGTCTCTCCTTCTTCATGTTCTGCCGGACGGGCTCGGAAGGATCGGTCGAGACATCGGCGGGCAGGCTTTACTTTTTTGAGATGATCGGCGCCATGTTCGTCGATCCCTTCAGGAGATTCAGCTCGATGATCCGGGCGATAGGCTCTGACAGGGGAGGGAAGAAGATCGGAAAGACGCTTCTTCTCGTGCTGGCGGGACTGGGGATCGCGCTCATCCCGACTCTCATAGTGATGAAGCTGCTCTCCTTCGACGAAGGCTTTACCGGCATACTTGACGACATCCGCGAAAATGTGTTTGAAAAGCTTTTCGGACATCTCGGGTCTCTGCTCTGCGGAGTTCCCGCCGGCATGATGATCTTCTCTGCGGCATATTCCGCCGCTCACCCCGCGGCGGACGGTTTTTGCAGGGAAAACTGCGAGAATACCGCCGAGGCGATGAAGATCGCTCCGCCGGTGGTCGGCGCAGTCGCGGTAGCCCCGCTGCTCTTTCTCTACACCGTCTTCATAGTCGCGCAGCGCGATTACTACCTTGCGGTGCTGTCCGGCACTCTGCCGCCCGCGTTTTCCTTTTCCGGATTTGCCCGCGACGGTTTTTTCCGCCTCTGCGGAGTCGCGGCGATCAACGCGATCATGCTTGTAATGCTCCGGATCTTTACGAAGAGGACGGCGGGAGGCAGGATATCTCCGGTCGTGAAAACCGTCTCGGTTGTGCTTTCTCTCATCACGATCGTGATCTCCGGCACAGCGATCTCGCAGATGGTGATGTATGTCTCGGAATACGGCCTTACCAGGCTCCGCCTTTACACTCTCTGGTTCATGGCGCTGCTCGTCATCCTGTTCTTCATAACGGTACTCGGACAGATACTGCCCGGCTTCAGGACCGCCCCGGCGCTTATCGCCGCCTTCGTCATCTGCTTCGCCGCGCTCGCCGTCCCCGATACCGACGCAGTAATCGCGAGACACAACTATGACTGCTATATGTCGGGAAAGACCTCGCAGATCGACGTCGACTATCTCGGAAGGCTCGCGCCGTCGTCGGTCCCGGTGCTCTGCGAGATCGCGTCTGACGAGAGGATCGACGAATCGGTACGCTCACAGGCCCGGATCGGGATCAAAAGATACAGGACGGATACAAAGCGCGGCTTCACACTGCCGTCGATCCTCGCAGACAGGGCGCTGAAGGAATACGGCGGATAGAAAAAAACTTGCTTCAAAGCTTCTTTTATGATATAATTCTCTGTAATAAAAACCGTCGCGGATTCCGGGCGGAAAAGGAGAAAGATCATGTCATTCTGTATAAGATGCGGGGCTGCCCTCGGCCCCGGAGCCAGATTCTGTACTTCCTGCGGCGCGCAGGTCGCTGCGGCGCCTGCGCAGCAGGCGACCGCCGCCGGGCAGGTATACGTGCCAGAACAGGCGGCGATCGGTCAGCCGGCCCAGTCTTTTGTTCCGGCTGCGATACCTTATGATTTCTCTGCGATCCCGCTGAGGCACAAATGCGTCTGCGGTCATATCGATGACGGCAGCGATTCGTCGGTCTCCTGCCCGAAGTGCGGCCGGCCCTATCAGCCGGGAGGAATCATACATATCTACCGGATGGGCAACTTCGCGGGAATGGCCGTGGGTATGGGCATCTACATAAACGGCGAGCCATTCGGACATATCGGTAACAAGAAGAGCGTGAGGCTCGCGCTTCCTTACGGACAGTATGTGCTGCACATGACGCATACCGCCACCCGCGACTGCAACGATCCGGTGATAACGCTGTCGCCGCAGACTCCCTACGTCTGCTGCAAGGCCTCTTTCACAAACGCCGGGTTTTCGATCGGCATCTCGCCCGCTCAGCCCTCCGAGATGCCTCTGAAGTGAGCCCGCGAGGCTTCTGGGTTTGCTTGGAAAAGGATTTAAGCTGATGAAATATTCAACAGACATGATCAAGAAAACAGTTTGCGCGATCATGACCGCAGCGTTTCTTCTCTGCGCCGTGTCGGGATGCGCGCCGGCAGGCGGAGAGCAGAATCAGAGCTCCTCAGCGGAAAGCGCCATCCTGACGACAGCCGCGCCCGACCTGACGTCGGCGGTCCTGTCCGGCGATGACACGCCGGCCGACGTTACGACCGCGATCCCGGATACCGGCGATGACGGCTCAGAGACCGGCGGACAGGGCGTGGATCCCGAGCCGACGGGTGCTGAGGCGACGACGTCGCAGACCGAACCGCCCGTCTCGCCGGTGGATCTCGGAAATTTCGACATACAGCTTCTCGAGCATGTAGAAACACTGAATCAGGGCAATTACGTCTTCTCGCCCCTTTCCCTCCTTTACACTCTCGGGATGATCATGGCGGGAGCCGACGGAAACACTCTTGAGGAGTTCAGACTCGCTCTCGGCATCAGCGGAAGCGAGCTTGAGGATTTTATCAAGGATTTCAATCATTTTGACGAGTGGTTCGCCGACAAGATCGATCACGACATCAGAGAATACGACAGACTCCCGGACAGCGAGAAGGCCGGCTTCCCCAGGCCCGACGGCGCGGTGAGCATCGAGAATTCCGTCTGGAAAAAGAACGGAATCGGCGAGTTCACCGAGGACTACAGGATGCGCCTTGAGATGTTCGACGCGGGACAGTTCTCCTTCGATCCGGGCGACGCCGTCGAAAAGATCAACGGCTGGTGCCGGGAAAAGACCGAAGGCATGATCGACAGGCTGCTTGACGACGGATTTGACACCGGCAGGCTGGCGGTCGTCTTTCTCAGCGTCCTTTATTTCAGGGACGGCTGGAGCGAACAGTTCCTTTACGCCGGAAAGCGGACCTTCACAGATATCCGCGGGACAGGCTCCGAAAAGGAATTCATCAGTTCGGAAGGGTATTTCCGCTATTACAAAGATGACGCGACCGAGCTCGTCGTGATCCCGATGTCGAACGACGTTGAAATGGTATTCGTTCTGGGCGACGCCTCGGATTTTGCAGAAAAGAAGGCGAAGTCCGAAGAGAAGAAGGTCAATGTTTACATACCGAAGTTTGAGATCGAGACCTCTCTGGCGGGAGGCGAGATAAGGGAATGGCTCGAGAGCCTCGGAGTTCATGACGCCTTCGATCCCTCCGCTGCAGATTTCGGCAGGATGTTCGGCGCGGGAGCGCAGGGAAACGTCATCGGAGAGATAATTCAGAAATCCAGGATAAAGATCGACGAGAAAGGCGTCGAGGCCGCCGCGGCGACCTTTGCGCCGGTGATGGCGACCGCCCCCGGCGAGCCTTCCGACAGCATCCTGTTCGACGCGAACCGTCCCTTCCGGTTCTTTGTCACGACCGCTGAGGGCAGCCAGTCGCTTGCCCGTGAAAAGGTGCTGTTCGAGGGGCGTCTGGCAGAGTAAGAAAGATCGAACGCAATAAGGAAGTATAACATTCGGGGCTGCAACAAAAGTTGACTTTTTGTTGCAGCCCCGGGCAGTTTCTTCTCGATATTATCAGTAATCGGTGTGCTTCCCGCCGAGCTTTATCGGGTAGCCCTCCGGCATCCTCGCGTATTCCTCGGCGAAGGTGTTGATGTGGTCGTCCCACTGGGGATAGAAGGAGTATTTCGGCTGGTCGTAGGGTCTCACGGGGGGCTTGTCGATCCTCTCGGGGCAGACGTCGGACGCGATGTATTTCTCAAGCCTCTGCTTCAGGTATGCGACGCGCGGATTTGACATGTCGAATTTGTTTTCGGCGTCGGGGAAGGAGTCGAAGTAGAACCACCTGTCTCCCATCGCCGAGTATACTATCTTGTCGTATCCAGACGCGGCCATATAGAGGCCGGCCTCGCCGTTGCAGTACTGCGAGAAGACGAGATCGTGGCGGTCGCTGAAGAGATCGACACCGTCGTATTCGCCTCCGTCATAGCCGATGCCGGCGGCAGAAAGGAGGGTGGGGGCAAGATCGACGAGCGATGCCGGGTCGTGTCTGATCTTGTGTTTCTGTCCCGGGACGCGGATGAGGAAGGGAATGTTAGAGGCGGCGTCCACCATCGTCCGCTTGCCCATCGAGCGGTAGTCGCCGAGCATCTCGCCGTGGTCGGAGGTGAAGACGATGACGGTGTCGTCGTACATCCCGCGGTCCTTCAGAGCCTTGATTATCCTGCCTATCTGGTAGTCGACGAAGGAGACGCAGCAGTAGTAGTATGACCGGAGCAGCTCGAGTCTCCTCGGCGAGATCCCGAAGGCGTCGAGGGTGTATCTGTTCCGCATCATGAGCTCGTAGCTGTCGGGATCTTCGGGAACGAAGGGCTCTGTCCTCAGCTCGCGGTACATCTTGTTCCAGGGCGCCGGCGGGCAGAAGGGCGGATGCGGATGGATGAATGAGGCGGTCAGGAAGACCGGCTCGGCATCCGGATCGCAGTTCTCTATGAACTCGACCGCCCTGTCGCCCACCCACTGAGTCGGATGTGCCTCGACGGGGAGCTGGGAGACCTGCGGAACGTAGTACATCTCGGTGCGCTGTCCGTTGTAGTCGAAGACGTTCTTCCAGGGCGACGCCTTCAGCCACTTCGTGTAGTCGTCAAGCTCGGGGTTGGCCATCTCCTCCTGCGTCAGACGGGTCCGGAAGCCCATCTTACCGTAGAGATCGAAGTTGTAGTGCATCTTTCCGATGCAGCAGGTGTTGTATCCGGCTTTGGTGAATTCCGAGAAGAATCCCTCGCCCGAGTAGACCTTGGTGCGGTTGTTCGTGTTGTTTCCGGTTCTCGCGCAGTACTGCCCGGCGAACATCGACGCTCTTGCCGGAACGCAGACGGGGGAGGGGGTGTAGGCCCTGTCGAAGACGACGGCCTCATTCGCGATCGAATCGAGCGCCGGAGTGACGATGTTTTCATTTCCCAGCGCGTGGATCGTGTCGCGGCGCTGCTGGTCGGTGAAGAGCAGAAGAAAGTGTTTTTTCATTGCTTTTTCCTTTATAAAGATCCTGTGTTTTTCTTATGGACCGCCGTCTCCCTGTCTTTACGGAGGGACGGGCTTTTTTACTTCCCCGCGGAGAGGGCGAAGCGTGTGACGTCGGCGGGTGTGTCGGCGATCAGATCGGCTCCCGCGGCAAGCAAACGCTCCCGGGTGTGGAATCCCCACGTGACTCCGACGGTCAGCGCTCCGGCGCGGCGTCCTGTGATCATGTCGATCTCGTGGTCCCCGCAGTAGAGGGTCTCCCTGCCTGCGGCACCGTATTTTTCCTCAAGGGCAACGAGCTCGTGCGGATCCGGCTTGAGCACCATGCCGGGGTGGTCGCTGACGACGTCGTCAAGCAGCCCTTCGAACATCGCCGCGCAGATGCGGTCGACGATCTTCTTGTGCTTGTTCGTGACGATCGCGGTCTTTATCCCGGCGGCGCGGAGGTCGGATAGCATCTTTGCCACACCGTCGTAGGGCTCGGTCAGGTGCATGTAGTCGGCGGCGTATTCGTCGATCCAGTCGTTCTTCATCCTTTCCGCGTCCTCCGGGGAGAGCCCCCTGCGGGCGGATATGTTCGACCAGAGCTTTTTCGCCCCGCCTCCGGCAAGCTGTCTGTAGTCGTCGACCGGGAAGGTGGCGTATCCCTCCCGCTCAAGTATCCGGTTGGCGAAATACGCGATCGACGCCAGCGTGTTGACGGTGGTCCCGTCGAGATCGAAGATGCAGAGCTTTACCATCTCTCAGAACTCCTCCGCCAGCCGGCGCACGACCTCGAAGGCGTGTCTCGCGTTCTCGTCCTTCAGGCTGTCGGGTGAGCGGTAGTTGACCGAAGGCTCGAGAATCAGAGCGCCGGGATAATTCACCGATCTGAGCGCCGACATGACCTCGCTCCAGTTCACCGTTCCCTCCCATGGGAGGAGGTGGAGATCGGCGTCGCCGAAGTTGTCGTCGATGTGTGTGCAGACGAGTCTTGATCCCAGGGTACGGATTGCGTCGGCCTGAGAGGCTCCGCCGTATGCCGTGTGGGCGTGCCCGGTGTCCCAGCAGGCGCCGACGCGCGGGTCGGCGTATGAATCGACAAGTCTTGCGAGCTGTTCGGCCGTCGAGCAGTAGCCCCCGCGCATGTTTTCAAAAGCGATACCGACTCCCGAGTCGAGGGCGTAGGCGATCAGGGGATCAAACTCGCGGCGGTTTATTGCGAGAAGCTCATCCTCGGTGTGAGTCTGGGCTCCGCGGTCGCGCTCGGGATGTATGACCGCCCGTGGTATTCCGAGCCTTGCCGCGACGTCGATCGCCCGGTAGAACATTTCTATGTAGTAGGCGTATTCGTCTGGCTTCTTCCACTTTACCTTTGCCGACTTGAAGGGAAGATGGCACTGGACGAGTTCGATGCCGAGCGAGGCGGCGGTCTCCCCGATCCGGTCGGTCTCTTCGCGCCAGCTGTCGAGGTGAAGCGACGTCTTGTGAGCGCAGATCTGGCAGAGGTTGATGTCGACTGTGACAAATCCGGCCCGGCGCATGCGGGTGAGCGACTCGACGTATCCTGTGTGTTCGTCGGTCCCGTTCCTCTCCCGGATGAGTATCGTCATGCTTCCGTATTTCATCTTCTGTGATCCCTTTCTTCATCCGTCATCCGTCATCCGTCTTCATCGGACGGGTTTGCTTTCGGCTTCGGGGAGCGTCATGCCGGTCGTTGGTGTGATGCTGCCTGTGTCGAAGAGTTCCTGCAGTCTCCGGCAATGCTTTTTGATATTATCGGACAATAGTATATCATTTTTATCTTTTTATGTCAATAAAGAAACTGACAGGCCCCCGTTCATAAGCGGGCGACCGCTGTATCTCCTGCTTCTCACCACTCAGACTCAAAAAAAGCAATCGGTCATTTCTCCTTCAATTTTTTTGAAAGTGACAGATCGCGCGGGCGGTATCACGAAACTTTCCGCTTCCTGCCCCGAAGAGCATCAATTCTTGACAATCAGGTCGAAAAAGGATATAATAATACAGACAAAAAAACAAGGAGAAAAAACATGTTTTCATCGATCGCAAGACAGAAGCCGGCGATGAGAGAACTCATCGCCGCGCTCAGAAAAAAATACGCCTACGCGTCGATACTCGCCGTCGCCGACGAGAGCAGATCCTGGTCTGTGTCGGGTTCGGGGACGTCGATCGTGTCGGGCGGACGGATGGGCGGCAGCGGATACGTCGTCAGAGTCTTTGACGGCACCGGATGCTTTGAGTATTCCTTCAACTCATTCTCCCGCGCGCTGATCCCCGTCATCGTCGGCGAGATTGACTCGGCCGCAAAAAGACAGAAGGCGAACTGCAAGGGGCATCAGCCGCTTCCGACTCCGGTTCCCGCGGACGAATCGGCAAAGCTCAGAAGAGCAAGCCGCTTTCTTATCGACCCGCGCGACATGGGCGACGGCGAGATAATCGGAAGGCTCACCGCGCTGAGAGAAAAGGGAATGAAGAATGAGGGAATCCTCGATTTTTCCTGCAGGGCGGCCTTCCGCGCCTACCGCAAGATCTTCATATCCGAGCACCGCGATCTCGACCAGACCTGCATCTGGACCACCGCCGCGATGATCGCTCTCGCAAAAAAAGGCGACGAGATCAAGGACTACTACCGTCCCTTCTCGGCGCTTGGCGGGATGGAGATCCTCGACGCCGCTGACGCCGATGTCGACGAGGTCGCACGGATCGCGCTCGAGCTGACCGAAAGCGAGCCGATGATACCCGGAGAATACGACTGCATATGCGACCCCGAAACGACGGGTATGATCGTCCACGAGGCCTTCGGGCACGGCGTCGAGATGGACATGTTCGTAAAGGACCGGGCTCTCGCGAAGTCTGTCGTCGGCGAATATGTCGCCAGTCCGCTCGTCACGATGCACGACGGCTCTGCGGTCAGGGAGGCCGCGACCGCCTTCTTCGACGACGAGGGCAACCTCACGTCAGACACCGTGATTATCGACAAGGGGATCCTCCGCACCGGGATCTGCGACGGCCTGAGCGCCCTGAGGCTCGGCTGTTCGCCGACCGGGAACGGACGTCGCGAGAGCTATGAGCGCAAGGCATACACGAGGATGACGAACACCTATTTCGAAAAGGGACGCTCGACCCTCGACCGCATGATCGCTTCGGTGAAATACGGGTTCCTGCTTGAAAACCCGAGCTCGGGCATGGAGGATCCGAAGAACTGGGGCATCCAGTGCATGGTGAACATAGCACGTGAGATAAAGGACGGAAAGCTCACCGGACGCGTCTTCTCGCCGATAGTCCTTACCGGATATGTGCCGGATCTTTTGAAATCGGTCAGCATGATGGGGAACAGGGTATATCTCAGCGGCAGCGGTTACTGCGGCAAGGGATACAAGGAATGGGTGAAGGTCTCGGACGGAGGCCCCTGCATGAAGGCCCGCATTCGTCTGGGCTGAGGGAGGTGCGACATGAGCATGATAAGCAGAATAAAGAACGCGCTCGCCGAAAACGGCATCCGGGAGTGGATAATTTCGGCAACAAAGACCGATAGTTCAGAATATTTCTTCGTTAAAAAGAAGCTCGATACCCGCCGTGCCAAATCGGTCGGGAAATACGGGGTGACCGTCTTCGTCTCGGCAGACGGCAAAAAGGGCACGACAACCGTGACAGTGACGCCCGGGACCCCGTCTGCGGAGATCTCAAGGATAATAAAGGACGCGGCTTTCGCCGCCTCCTTCGCCATGAATCCGGGTTATGAGCTCCCCGATCCGGTGAGGTCGAAGAGACGTCCCGGCGCCTCGGCCGAGCTTCTGGGCGGAGCCGAAAAGATCATGATCGACGCCCTCTTCGCGCCCGACACCGCGAAGGACGCCTTCATCAACTCGGCGGAGATCTTCTTCGAGAGGGATGAGCACAGGATAGTCTCGTCGGAGGGCACCGATGTAAGATGGACCGGAGGACGGGTCTGCGGCGAGTTCGTCGTCCAGTGCAAAAAGCCCGCCGACGTCGAGATCCACAATATCTTCGAATACGGCAGCGCCGACGCCGAAGCCCTGTCGGCGAAGGTGGCCGAAGCCCTTGAGAGCGTAAAGGACCGGGCAAGGGCGGAAAAGATACTGAAGAGCGGAAAATACGACGTCATCCTCTGCGGCGATCAGCTCCCCGAGGTGCTCTCCTACTATTCCGAAAGAGCATTCGCCGGCATGATATACCCGCATTATTCCGACTGGAAGGCGGGAGACAGGGTCCAGAAGACGGGGAAGGGAGAGAAGCTCGATCTCGACCTGCTGGCGACAGAGCCATTTTCACCCGAAGGGATCCCGATGAAGGACAGGCCTCTCCTCCGCCGCGGCGTGCTGAAGACGGTCTTCGGCACTAACAGATTCTGCCGCTACCTCGGCGTCGAGCCGACGGGCGACTATGACAAGATCGGCTGCCGCAACAGGGGCAGGATGTCGTTCGATGAGATGAAAAAAAGGCCCTGCCTCGTCACCGCCGTCTATTCCGACTTCCAGTGCGACAGCTTCACCGGCAACTTCGGAGGCGAGATAAGACTTGCCTATCTGATCGACGGCGAAAAGGTCATCCCGGTCACCGGAGGCTCGGTGAACGGCCGTCTGCCAGAATGCGAGTCCGGACTCGTCTTCTCGACCGACAGATACCGCTCCGCCTTCTACGATGGGCCCTACGCGATGCTCGTGAGAGGCGTCAGCGTCGCCGGCACCGAATC
>ONVJ01000015.1 GCA_900321265.1 uncultured Eubacteriales bacterium | reverse complement strand
TTTTTTAATATTATATCATTTTTTTCCGAAAAAACAATGTAATTACACGAAAAAGCTCCTCCCCGGGCCATGTTTCCTCTTTTTCCGATTGAAATGAGAGAAAAGAAAAGGTATAATATTATAATATCTTTTCCTTTCCCGGGCCAGGTGCGGCCTCCGCGGAGGGGAACACCGGTCTTGCAATATATTTTTTTAATAAATGAAAGGAATCAAACATGGCAGCCGCATTTTCAAAACAGCCCGAAGCCGTGAAGACGAACAAGAAGAGACTCCTGGTCTTTTCGGTCGACGCTCTCGTATCGGAGGACGTCGATATCCTGAGAAGGAAACCCAATTTCCAGAAATACATCGCCGGCGGAGCCGAGGTAAAGAAGGTGCACACCGTATATCCGTCGGTCACGTATCCCGCTCACACCTCGATGATCACCGGCGCCTGGCCCGAAAAGCACGGCGTCATCAGTAACTACAGGTTCACCACCGATTCGAAGAACGACACCTGGCAGTGGGACAGATGCGCCGTTAAGGTGCCCGACGTCCTCACCGCCGCCAAGAAGGCGGGCTACACCACCGGATCGGTCTTCTGGCCGGTCACCGGCAACCACCCTTACGTCGATTACCTGATCGACGAATACTGGCTCCCCGACAAGGGTCAGACGCTCCGCACCGGATTCGCGAAGATGGGCTCATCCCCCGAGATGCTCGACATCATCGAGAAGAACGCGGGAAAGCTCGCTCCCACCTACGTCCTCACCGGAAGGACGAATTTCTGCGTCTTCCCCGAGATCGATGATTTCATGATCTCCTGCGCCGCCGACATAATAAGGGAATACGCGCCTGAGGTAATGTTCGTCCACAACGGCAACATCGACCATCAGCGCCACGTCACCGGCGTCTTCTCATCCGCCGTTATCTCCGCCCTTGACATCGTCGACGAGGAGATAGGTCAGCTCGGAGAGGCGCTTGAGGCGGCCGGAGTCCTGGACGACACGAACTTCGTCCTCACCTCGGATCACGGACAGCGCCAGATCGTCAGGACGGTCAAGCTCAACGTCTACCTGAAGGAGGCGGGCTTCATCGAGACCGACGAGAGGGGAAAGGTGAAGAACTGGAAGGCGTACAGCTTCTCGAACGCGATGTCGTCGCTCATCTATCTGAAGGATCCCGGCGACAAAGAGACCGCGGACAGGGTGTACGAACTCCTCCGGAAGCTCTGCGACGAGGGCATATACGGCATCGGTCAGGTGCTGACGAAGGAGGAAGTGAAGGAGAAATGGCATCTTGACGGGGATTTCAC
This sequence comes from uncultured Eubacteriales bacterium, assembly GCA_900321265.1. Lineage (GTDB taxonomy): Bacteria > Bacillota > Clostridia > Oscillospirales > CAG-272 > CAG-390. The sequence goes on along the minus strand of ONVJ01000015.1, from coordinate 12,412 downwards.
CTGGGTGGTCGAATCCGACGGATACACCTCCTTCTCAGACAGCTGCAAGCGCCCGCTCGTCCCGCCGATGGACCTCTCAGACTTCAGATTCGGCAGGGCGACACACGGATACATGCCCGAGTTCGGCCCGCAGCCGGTATTTCTGGCCAAGGGTCCGGATATCACCGAAGGATTCTTTGCCGAAAGGTGCGAGATCGTTGACGAGGCGCCGACATACGCCGCGCTCCTCGGAGTCGACCTGCCCGACGCCGACGGCAAAGCCGTTGAAGGCTTCGTCAGAGGCTGACGCCTCAAAGCCCCGGGATGCTCCGACAGTCCGTCAGATTATAAAAACAGTTGACAATCATAAATACATATGCTATAATTTTTTATACAATTGCATATTATGCATTTTTTCAGGACGGCTCCGGGCAGAAACGGTCAGGTATCGGCCGGCTCCGGCAGTCCTGGTGCGGCTGACCCGGCGTCAGCCCCGCCCCTCAAAAACTGAAAGGAGTATATCCCATGCCTTCATTCGAAAGCCTGTTTAAAAAATTCCTCAACGACGTGATCAAGGAAGCCGCCGAGGAAAAGAAGAAGGAACCGGCCTCCGCTCCGAAGCCGGCAGCTTCCGAGCCCGCTCCCAAGCAGGAGTACAGACCTTCCGCCGACGTTCTCGCACACCAGTACGAGCCCGACGAGGACGGTCATTACGAGATCTTCGGCATCTCTACGAAGACTCACGACGAATGGGTCGCCTATTTCAAGGACATATTCGCGAAATACTTCCCCGAGTATACCCTTGAGACCGAGCTCTCCGCTTCTGTGCTCGACCCGACCGCGCACCCTAAGTGCAAGCCGGTGAGCTTCATGCTCTCGAGCGGCGGACAGTACAAGCTCGCCGTTCAGCTCGTCACGACGAAGACCTACCGCGGACTGCCCAACAAGGCGACAGAGAAGATCTGCTCCGACCGCGGCATAAAGGTGCTCCGCTTCTACGAGCAGTGCGAGAACCGCGAGGACTACGTCGCCGACAGGATCAAATCTGCTCTCTGACCCGTCTTCCGCGCCGCCCGCGGCGTAAAGCGGAGGGGAATATCCGTAAAACCGGATGCCCGCGACGGGCAAAGCGCCGGACAATCGCCTTTGGCGGCCCTGCGGGCGGCCGTCCGGTGTGCCGCCCCGTATGATAAACTTATCATTTTAAAGTTTTTTCCTCCGCTTTACTCCGCCGGCGGCGCACCGTCTCCGGTCTTCCGGAGGATCCGATCCGCCGTCATTCCCCGGCCTCTGCCGGATATTCAGGGAAGAGGCGGATCGGTCGCTTTTTGTCCTCATCACGCGGCACGGCCGTGAAAAAGAAAAAGAAAACAGGACCATGGCCGAAAAAGACATAGTCGAAAAGCTTTCCGACCCGGAGGTCTGGGACAGCTTTTTCAGGTATAAGAAGGAGGGCGGGCATATGACCCGCCGCGAGGAGGAGGCGCTTTCCGCCTTTATCCTCGACAGAGAATATCTCGGCCCCGCCGCGCTGGTTCGCTCGGGCGGTCCTTTTCCGCATCCTTCGGTCACCGTCCTCAACAAAAAGGGAAGCAGCAAAAAGCGCACCGTCTTCACCTTCCCCGAGGCCGGGAACAACCTGCTCAAGCTCATCACCTGGCTCCTCGGCGGATACGACTTCATCTTTTCCGACAATCTCTACTCCTTCAGGAGAGACACCGGTGTAAAGCAGGCGATGCACAGGCTGATGTCGACCGACGGCATCGGCTCGATGTACTCATACAACACAGATATCAGCGACTATTTCAACTCGGTGTCCCCCGGGCTCATCATCCCGATGCTTGAGTCGGTGCTCTCCGAAAAGGACGGGCGCCTGCTCGCCTTTCTGAAGTCGATGCTCCTCGATCCTTATGCCGAAAGGGAGGGGGAGGAGGTCGTGATGAAGAAGGGGATCATGGCCGGCGCGCCCACCTCCGCCTTCATGGCCGATCTCTTCCTCGCGGATCTCGATCGATCCTTCGCCGAGCGCGGCATCCCCTACGCCCGCTACTCCGACGATATAATCGTCTTTGCCGGGAGCGCGGAGAAGATCGCGGAGTACGAGGCCGAAATAAAGAACGCGATACACGTCCTCGGCCTTTCGGTCAACGAGTCGAAGGAGAGGCGGACCTCCCCGGGAGAGCCCTGGGAGTTCCTCGGTTTCAGATCCGACGGAAGGACGGTCGACATCTCCCGCACCGCCGCGGAGAAGCTGAAGAAGAAGATGAAACGGAAGGCAAAGGCGATCCTGAGGTGGAAGGAGAGAAAGGGCGCGACCGCCGAGAGGGCGGTGAGGACCTTTTTCAGATTCTGCAGAAGAAAGCTCTTCGACAACCCGGTGCACAGCGAGATCACCTGGTGCAGATGGTATTTTCCCCTGATTAACACCGACGCGACGCTGAAGGAGCTTGACGGGTACATAAGGGACTGCGCGAGATTCGTCGCCTGCGGGCGCTGGTCGACTGCGAGATACTCGTTCACCGCCGCTCAGCTCAGGGAGTGGGGATACGCAAACCTCGTAAACAGCTATTACAGATTCAAAAACGGAGAAACAGGAAAAAGAGTATGAAAAAGCCATTCGAGCGCTTCGATATGACAAAAAAGCCCATCTCAACGAGATGGTTCCTCAGGCCTCTGACCTATATGCTCAGCATGCCCGACGTGAAAAAACACGGCGCGGTGATAACCAAAAAGGGAGTCGAGGGGCTCAAGCCCCCCTATATTCTCCTCTGCAACCACAACGCCTTCCTCGACTTCAAGGTCGCCACGGCGGCGATCTGGCCCTCGAGGGCAAACTATATCGTCGCGATCGACGGCTTCATCGGCCGCGAATGGCTTCTTCGGAACGTCGGCTGCATATGCAAGCGGAAGTTCACCTCCGACGTCCTGCTGCTCCGCCATATGAAAAGATCGCTCGACGCGAAGAACGTCCTCGTCGTCTACCCCGAGGCGAGATACTCGCTCTGCGGGACGACGGCCGTCCTGCCCGAATCGCTCGGCGCCTGCTGCCGGATGCTGGGAGTCCCGGTCGTCACCCTCGTCTGCCACGGACACCACGTAAACTCCCCCTTCTGGAACCTGCACGACAGGGGAGTCCGCCCGACCGAGGCCGAGATGACTCTCCAGTATACCGCGGAAGAGGTGAAAAAGGCCTCCGCGGACGAGATAAACGCACGTCTGGTGGAGGCGTTTCAGTATGACGATTTCGCCTGGCAGAAGGAGAGAGGGATTAAGACTCCCTACGAGGGCAGAGCCGAGGGCCTGCACAGGGTCCTCTACAAATGCCCGGCCTGCGGGAAGGAGTATGAGACCGCGTCGGAGGGGACGAAACTCTTCTGCCGCGCCTGTGGAAAGAAATGGACTATGTCTGAGCTCGGCGAGCTTTCGGCAGACGATGGCGTGACCGAATTCTCGCACATCCCCGACTGGTACGAGTGGGAGAGGGAGTGCGTAAGGCGTGAGATCGAGGCCGGGACATATTCCTCAGGCGAGCTCACAGTCGACGTCGACACCCTTCCCAACGCGAAGAAGTTCATTCGCCTGGGCACCGGAAAGATGATCCACGACATGAACGGTTTCCGCGTATGGGGCACCGACACCGACGGCGATCCCTTCGAGATGAAGAAGAGCGTGCCTTCGCTCTATTCCTGCCACATCGAGTACGACTACCTCGGCTGCGGCCGCGACTGCGTCGATCTCAACACCCTTGAGGACACCTGGTATGTCTATCCGCACGGGAAGGATTTCTCGGTGACCAAGATGGCGCTCGCCACCGAGGAGCTCTATTTCGCCTGGCGGAGGGCTGAGGGAAGGGAATGCCGCCCCGGTCTTGCCTGACGCAGGGCGGCACGCTGAGTTATCAGTCGTTCAGTATGATGAATATCGAGTCCTGAACGCTGCGCATCGATTTGTCCGACGGGCTGTTCTGCAGCTCGTAGGTCCCGTCGGCCTTGCGGATAATCGCGGTCGACGATCCGCCTCCGTCGAGGTTGATCATGTCGGTGCAGCCGAAATCCCGGAAGATAGAGATCAGATCGAGGTAGCTGGCTCCGTTCGAGACCGAGGGCTGTCTGCCGTCGACCTCGATCACGACGGCCTGTCCTTTCTCGGAGTTGAAGCCTACCGCGGTCCGCGGATGGCGTGTCTTTGCCATGTCGGTCCCCTGCGAGATACTGTTGATCAGTCCGTTCTTCAGGAGTATGATGTTCCCGGCAAGCGCCGTGTTGATGCTGTCCTTATAAGTGGTATATGAACCTGCGGGGAGTATGAGAAGCTCTCCGCTTTTCAGTTGCGCGAAGAAGGGCCTTTCGGTGTTCGCCGCGGCGACGACGCCCTCCTTGATCACTAGTCCCCGCGAGAGCCCGGTCCCCCCCATGTCGAAGAAGCCCGAGTTGAATCCGGCGACTACCTTGCGGCCGTTCGCGACGGCGGCCTTGATCTGGTTCATGACGTTCTGGACCCTGCCCGAGACCTCGGTCGGGCTGTCGTCGGGAAGCCCGGCGTAGAAACGCCCGGCGCCTTTGTCCATCGCTACGGCGTAGACCCGGACGGGGTTGCCGTTTCCATCCTTGTAAAGTACTTTCGTATAGACGATGCCTGGCGCGAGCTCCTGCGACGCCACCGACGCAAGCGAGAGCAGATTGTATTCTCCGGTGACGGTAAAGAGTCTCGTCGTTTCGTTTCTGAAGCTGACGGAGGTCGACTCCTCGCCCGGTATGATCACCTTGATGAAGTCGGCGAGCACGGCGGACGCCGAGGCGGGGGATTTCCAGTCGACTGCGACCTTTGACACGTCGGAGACCACCGCGTAGTAGGAATAGGCGTCAAAGGGCTCGTCGACATGTCCTTCCGCCCAGGGGGTGTATCCTAGAAAAAGGGCAGGACCATCGCTGTAGTCGGCGGGAGCGATGACGTCGGGCAGATGTCCGCACGCCTCGAGGATCGCGTTCGCGAACTTTGTCACCGCCGAGCCGGTGTTTTCGGTGACGATGACGTATTCGCAAAGATCTGTCCCGTTGAGGAGGTGCTGCGGGAAGGCGACGCTGATCTCTCCCGACTGTCCGGGGGCTATCTTTGCCGGTCGGCCTGCGGAGAGGACGGTGCCGCTTTCATCCGGAGCTTCCTCGTAGCCGAATACTTCCTTGCAGAATGCGAGCGTCGCCTCGAGTGTCGCCGCGGGACTTCCGCCGGCGATGACGATGACGTTGTTGTCAAGCACACGCCAGACGCCGTCGCGTCCCTCAAGTCCTTCGGCGACCGACTGCGATTCCGGCCGGTTGGTCCCGCCGATAAGGATCTCGTGTTCGGCAGGCTTTATCTCTGTGCCGGGTTTCACGAAGTCGGTCGTGCAGGGAAGAGAGTATCCGTATGCAGACTTTACGCATCTGTTGAGCAGCTTGAGCGCCTCGATCTCCTCGTCGTTGTCGGTGTCGGGCCTGACGATGACGAAGTCCTTCGATATCTCAAAGGAGGGATCGGGCGCAGCGGTCGTCGACGCTCCTGCGGTAGTGTCGGGGCCTGACGGCGGAACGGTCCTCCCGCAGGATGCGAAGGCGATGAGAATCGCGAGCGCGAGAGTGAGCGCTTTCGCGAGGAATTTCAGATCGGTTCTTTTCTTCATTTCTGTCTTCATATCATTTTTCAGAAGCGCGGGTAAAAAACGCGCGCTGTTTTGCTTTTTTCCGGGCGGCGGCGCTCAGATTGTTCCGAGGGCTTTTTTCGACCAGGCCTCAAGAAGCGGGATCATCTCGTCGACGACCTCCCTGTCGGTCCTGAGCGTCGGACAGTCGTTCCAGTCGCAGAAGATGGCTCCGGCGACGGCGGCTCTTTCGCCGCCCTCAGAAAGATCCCACTCTCCCTCTCCTGTGCCGAATCGGAAGGGATCCCACTCGGCGGTTATAGCTTCGGGCGTGACCTTCGTGTAGGATTCGGGAGGATTTGATCTTGCCTTCGTTATAAGCACGTAGTAGGAATGGACCGAGTCGGCGTTTATCAGCCGGTATCCGGCTCTCGCGAGAGAAGCCGGAGATTCGTAATTCGGCTTCGACGACCAGTACTGGACGGTGAAGGAGGGATCAAACTGCACGTGCGCCGCGGGATCGGGTGTCCAGCCGGTGTCGAAGGTCCGTCTGAACTCGTCGTTCCAGATCCTGACCGACCGGTAGCCGATATCCTTCATCATTGCCATGAGAGAATTCATCCAGATGACGAAGAGGTCGTAGGCGACGGCGGTCGATAGACCGCTCTTCCTGACTGCCGCCTCCCGCCAGCTGTCGAGCTGGTTCCATCTCGTGAGTACCGACAGATCGACGACGGCGGGGCGGAACCCGAGGAGCTCGTCTCCCCCGACGTCGATGTCGCGGCAGCCGAGCGCGTAAAAGAGATTTGCGTAGCTGCCGATCACGCTTTTTTGGAAAGCGGAGGCGACTTCGTTCGAAAGATCGATCCCTCTCGAATACGAATGGTTGTTGGTCCCCTGCACCCTGCCGGCGACCCCGCCGGTCAGGAAGTAGCTGCCGATCCCGTAAACGCCGGATGTCTCCGCGGGAAGATTCAGTTCTTTCCCGTTCTTTCTGAAGCCGTAGAGACCTCCGTCGGTATACACCTCGTACAGGTCTTCTCCATATCCGAACGCGACCGATCCCTTCTCGGCGACGCGGTCGTGGAAGCGCTTGACGGTGTAGTTGAGATGTCCGGGCGAATCGAGCGAGGGTATGACGTTTATCCCCTTCGAAGCGGCCAGCGACAAAAGATCGGTCAGCTCCGGGACTGTCAGAAAGCCGGTGTCGGGGAAGACGGTACCGACCTTTCCCTGCGTGCAGAGGATGCCGTCGCGGCCCGCGAGCCAGGGATATGCGGGGCAGTCGAGCCCGAGACCCATGTCCTCAGAAAAATGCAGCTGCAGGGTGTTGAGCCCGAGATCGGCGATGACGCCTATGAGGCGCGCGAGCGTCTCGGGTCTGAAGTATTTTCTGCCGGCGTCGATCATGACGCCGGCCTCGCGTTTTCTGTCAGGAGATGTCATTCGCGTTTTCCTTCTGGACGTTGTCCCGCTTGCCTTCGCCCGATCCGTCGGCGTCACCCGAGGCGGAGTCGTCGGCAGGCTGTTCTTCATACTGCTTGAGCAGGTTCTCCGACGCCGCGGTCACCTTCATCGTGAAGAAAATGCCGCAGGCGGGGCTGGAAAGGCCGAGTTCGGCATAGAGATCGCGCAGGATCGCCTCGCACAGATCGGTCTTTACCAGCAGCATGACGATCTCCCTGTCGGGCCGGACGTCGACTCCGTAGAGCTTCGCCGCCTTTTCGTCGACGCTGCCGCTGGCGCCGATCACCGTTCCCCCGCGTGCGCCGTGCTTTTTCGCGATCATCATCACGCTGTCCGAGTAATCGGCGCCGACAACAGCGATAATATTTGACAGTTCGGTCATTTTAACTTTAATCCTTCCCCCGAGATGAACATATAGGGCGTGACACCCATGACCGACTCGAGCGGCACGGTGTATGCCATGAACTGATTCCCCATGCGCCTGAGAAACTTGTCCTCAAGCTCGAGCATGGCGTCTTTTATTTTTCTCCGCTTGATCACGCAGAAGGTGACGTCCTTCGAGGCGTATCCCTCTCCGGTGCCCCTGCCGACAGTCGACATACACGCCGTGACGCCGAATCTCTCAAGCATGTCGGCGGTGACGAAGCGCCGGTTCTTCGGGGTGATGATGACGAGCATCTCCAGAGGCTCAAGGCCGTGATCGCTTCCCTTCATGACGCGTCAAAGACAATAAGCTTGTCATCCTCCCCTTCCAGGATTTTTTTGATGTTCTTTCTTGAGCGGCTGATCGCCCGGCGCCTCGAGACGAAGCCGAGGATCTCGATCGAGAGTATCGGGCTGAGCGCGACGAGAGCGACGACACCGAAGCCCTGCGACAGGATCGATCCCGGTCCCGCCGCCTCCGAGCAGAGCCCCAGTACGAGGGGCAGTATGAAGGAGGAGGTCAGCGGGCCCGACGCGACTCCGCCCGCGTCAAAGGCGATGGCGGTATAGATCCTCGGGATCATGAAGGAAAGGATAAAGCAGAGGGTGTATCCGGGTATCAGGATGTAGAGGATCGAGAATGAGAAATAGATCCGCAGCGCGGCGGCGGCGATGGCGGAGCCGACTCCGAAAACGAGAGCGGCAAGCATCGGCCGGCGTCTGACGGTGCCGTTGGTGATCTCCTCGACCTGAGAGATGAGGATCGAGATCGCCGGCTCGGCTATGACGGTAAGCGCGCCGAAGACGAAGCAGAGAATGACCGCCCAGGGTGCGGGTTTCCCGGCGAGAGCGGTCCCGATCCCGAAACCGACCGCCATGTAGGAGCAGTCGATCGCCGCGAGGAAGAGAACGAGCCCGGCAAGGACGAATCCCAGCCCGAGGAGGAGCTGGACTACCCTGCGCCATCCCGACCTTATGAAGATGATGTCGATGACGACGAAGCAGACGGCGATGACGGCCACGGCGACACCGACGTCGGAGAACTTTTCGGCAAGCGCCGACAGCAGCCTTGCCCCGAAGCCGGTGCCGGTCGAATAGTCGGCAAGCTCATATTCGGGAGAGCCCTTCGAGAAGAGCATGATGAGGAGCATGACGAGCACCGGGCCGGCGGAGGAAAAGGCGATGAAGCCGAATGAGGCGTCCTTTTCCTTCTTCTGCGAGAGCACCGACGCGACGCCGGCGCCCAGCGCCATCAGGAATGGGACGGTCATCGGTCCGGTGGTCACGCCGCCAGAATCGAAGCAGAGAGCGGCGACCTTTTCCTCTCCCCTGAAGACGAGCAGGCAGAGAATGCCGAAGACGGCGGTGTAGATCACGCCGAGAAGCCGGATGAGATCTGTCTTTTTGACGATCTTCATGACCGCCAGCAGCAGAAAGATGGCGACTCCGGCGCTGATCGAGAAGATGAGGGCCCGGCGTCCGATCACCGAGGCCGTCTGGCCCGCCAGCACGGCGAGGTCGGGCTCGGCGGCGGTGATGAAGAAGCCGAAAATGAACACGACGGTCAGCAGCACCCATATCCTGCCCTGCTTCGTGATCCCGCGGCCGACCTTCTTTCCGATCGGTGTCATCGCGCGGTCGGCGCCGAAGCTGAAGAGGCCGATGCCGGCGGCGGCAAGCAGTGTGGATACCGAGAAGGTCAGTATCTCATATCCCGAGAGAGGGGCGAGGCCGGTGAGGGCCAGCAGTATGACGAGTATGTATATCGGCAGCACCGAAAATGCCGCTTTTTTAAGTTCTTTAAGCAGTTCTTTCAGCATATCGAAGTGTCGACCCCCGCCTCGAACATCCTGAAGCTTCCGTCGGCGGTGTCGAAGGCGGCCCTGATGCCGACCGGGAAGATCGACATGTTGGCGCCGTGGCCGAAATCGTCGGTGTAAACGACGGGGATCCCCATCTTCTCGCCGATGCGGCGGAGGACGGCGAAGAGCTTTTCAAGCTTATCGGGATCCGACGTGTAGTGCCCGAATATGAGGCCGGTCGCGCGCTCGAAGGCGCCCTTCTGGATCATGTCGTTCAGCCACCTCGAGACGATGCGCGTGTCGGAGAACTTTTCGTGGTCCTCGATGACGAGTATGCAGTCCTCGTCCGGTACCGAATAGTAATCAGAGCGGAGGAGGGTGTCGTAGTTCGCGAGATATCCGGCGGCGATGACGCCCTCGGCTCTTCCCGGGCAGACGGTCCTCCATTCGGAGGCCTTTACGTATTCTGTCGTGCCGGTGATGAGACGGTCGGTGAAGCGGGCGAAATTGTACTCGGTGACCGGATCGAAGGTCCTGGTCGAGCCGCCGTAGAAGGTGACGAGCCCCGTCATGCTGTGGACGGCCTCGACCGGGAAGGTCCCGTCGCTGTAGCTGCAGATGATCTTGGGGTGCTTCTTTATTGCCTCATAGTCGATGAGTGGGAGGATCTCGATCGCGATCTCGCCTCCGGGGAAGAGGAGCATCGAGACCGAATCGTCGGCGATCATCGAGTTGAAGTCGGATGCGCGCTCCTCGGCGCTGCCGCCGTATCCGTCGGTGCGTGAGAAGACGTGTTCGCCGAGTTTTACTTCGAATCCGAGGGATCTTATGGCTTCCACCGCCGGAGCGATGCCGGCTTCCGACATCCCGTTGCAGGGCGCGATGATCCCTATCGTCTGTCCTTTGCGAAGAGGTGCCGGTTTGATGAGCTTTTTCATGACGGGTGATTCAGCTCCCTTTCAAATGATTTATAAAAATGTCGGGTTTATTTCAGCAGAGGAGCCTTGCATTTGCCGCAGCGGTCGTCGGAGACGGCGTTTTTGGTCCCGCAGACGGCGCAGCCGAGATATGGCGCCCGGGATTTGTCGTAAAGCTCGTATGGGAAGGCGAAGCGCGGATGGTATCTGAAGCTGTCGCCCACGTTGAGATATTCGTATGCCTGAAGGGGAGAGCCTGAGTTCTCGACGATGTTCTTCTTCTTCCCGTCGGTCGTGCGGACGACGGTGGTGTACCTCGTGTAGCTCTTGTCGTTGCCGCCGTTGCGCCGGTCTACCCATTCCGAGTGTTTGTCGATGACGGTCGCGTCGTATTCCTTCGCGGCGCGGTTCTTTACCGCCCCGATCAGAGCAAATACAAAGAAGACGGCCGAGACGATGCCGCCGAACATGACGGCTTTACGGATCTCCATTTTGTCGCTGAAGACGCTGTACAGGATAAAGCCGATAAGCGGGAGCGGGACGAGGATGAAGCCGCAGCCGACGGCTGCCTTCCTGTTCTTCTTCAGTCCGGCCAGGATCTCGGGGTCGTTCGCCCTGTCGGAAAAGCCGGGGGCGGGGATGCCGTTTCTGACGTCGCCTTTCATTCTTTCTCTTCCTCCTCTTCTTTCTCGTCTTCTTCCTCTTCCTCATCTTTTTCTTCGCTGACGAGTCTGACGGCGATGCGCTCCTCGGGATCGTCTATGCCGTTTTCGGCAAGCGCCTTGCTGCAGTTCTCAATGAGATCGAAGCGGACGTCCCAGTATCCGGGCGTCTCGCACCAGGCGCGGACGGTGAAGATGTAGGTGTCGTCGTCGACGGCGGTCAGGCGTGCGAAGGGCTCGGGCTCTGAAAGGACCCCGGGTGATGCCGACGCCGCGCCGAGGAGCACCGATTTGACAAGCTCCTGATCGATGTCGTTCGTGATCTTGAAATCGAGATCGATCCGGCGGATCTTCTCGGCGGTGAGGTTGGTAACGTTGCCGCTCATGAGATCGCCGTTGGGGATGAGGACGAGGCGGTTGTCAAGGGTTATGAGCTTCGTGTAGAATATGCTGATCTCTCTGACGATGCCCTCGGCGCCGGCGGCGTCGATGTAATCGCCGATCTTGAAGGGCCTGAAGATGAGGATGAGAAATCCGCCGGCGAGGTTCGCCAGCGCACCCTGGAAGGCGAGGCCTACCGCGAGTCCGCCCGACGCGATCAGCGCCGCGACGCTCGTCATCGGAACGCCCAGGATCTCGATCACGGCCACAGCGAGGACGATGTAGAGGACGAATTTGATCACTTTGGCTATGATCCTCGCCGCTTTTTCGTCGAGCTTCGTCTTACCGAGAGCCTTTACGGTGATCTTGTAAAGCAGTTTGATGACCAGAAATCCGATGACGACTACGGCGAGGGCAAGCAGTATCCTGCCGCCCGACGTGGTGCCGAGGTCGATCAGTTTGTTCATGAATTCTTCCATTTTCCTTATTTCCCGCTTTCTTCTTTCAGGATTCCGCCGGCGCCCGGCGGTAGGCCTTCTCAACAAATAAAATTATATCAAAAAATAAAGTAAAAGTAAAGAGAAAAACTGAAGGCGGCGGGGGCTCTTGTCAAGGAGGTCTCCGCCATATCCGAATTCGTTCCGCTTGACAGTGACGCCGGCACCGTTGTCAGCGGCTCTCCGTGGCGTGCGGCGAAAAAAGAATTCGGGACTGTCAAAGCGGCAGTCCCGATGGTCGATTTTGGCTTTATACCGATTTAAGCATTTGTTCGATGGCTTTGACAACAGCCTGATTCATTGATATCCCTTCGGTTGTTGCCATGGTTGCCAGCGCCCTGTGCAGCTCCGGAGGGATGCGGACATTGAACGAGCCCTTGAACGGCTTATTGGGGAGCTTGTTCATCCTGCCGCAAAAATCCAGATAGTCGTCTACCGCGTCGTGAAACTCCTTCTCGATCTCTTCCGCGCTTTCACTTTCGAAACTGACAAGATCGTCGATATCCTCTATCTTGCCGTAAAGCACCTTGTCTTCCGCGGAATAATGAATAACGGTATAATATCCTTTGTATTTTAAAAGGTTGTCCATCACAGCATTCCTTTCTTTTCAAGACAGTTTAACAGATCTTTTACGGCATACGGCTTCATTACCGATTTCGGATGCGGC
>ONVJ01000051.1 GCA_900321265.1 uncultured Eubacteriales bacterium | reverse complement strand
ACCTCGGGCTCGCCTGTCGTGACTTCGGGCTCGCCGGTGGTGACTTCGGGCTCGCCTGTCGTGACTTCGGGCTCACCTGTCGTGACTTCGGACTCGCCGGTGGTGACTCCTTCTTCGGCATTTACAGTCAGAGAAGCGGGAAAGCAGGGAAGAAGGAGATGCAGAAGCAGAAGGGCGACCATAAGGCAGGATGCCGCACAGAGATGCTTTATCGTTTTTTTCTTGTAAAACATCAAAGATTTCCTTTCTTGAGAAGCGAAATACTGACGACTTTATTACCGACAAATATTATATCATCTTTTATATATTAAATCAATATTTTTTTGTTTTGATTAAAGACGGAAAAATGAATTCCCGATGAAGCGTCTGTGATTAGCCGTCCCGTGAGCGGACCGGAGGCAGAAAAAAGAGGAGGCTGTTAAAAAGTCAGACTTTTTAACAGCCCCGTCTCTTCTCTGATTCAGTCGGCGTAAACGCTTACCTGTTTCTTGTCCTTTGTCTTCTGCTCGAACTTGACTTTTCCGTCGATCAGAGCATAGAGGGTGTAATCGGTGCCCATTCCGACGTTCTTCCCGGGATGGATCGCGGTGCCTCTCTGCCTGATGATGATGTTTCCGGCGGTGACAGCGGCTCCGTCGGCCTTCTTGACGCCGAGTCTCTTCGATTCGGAGTCGCGGCCGTTCTTGGTCGAGCCGACACCCTTTTTATGAGCAAAGAACTGTAAGGAAATCCTGAACATTGTTTTTCTCCTTATCTGTTTTTGTGCGCCGTATCATTCCCAGTCGCGGTCGGTGACTTCAACATCAAGATAATCCGAATAATCCTCAAGAAGATCGTTCAGCTGATAGAAATACCCCTGAAAGAGACCCGATACCGCGTACTGCTTCTCCGGATCGCTCTCGAATTCGGGGAGCGCAGCCTTCGATCTGACGACGATCCGGGTCGCGCCTTCGTTTACGTCATAATCGACGTCCGACGCGTAGGAGATCTCGCATGTGTTGACTATCAGCATGGTCATTGCCGAGAGGGCGGCGCAGAGAACGTCGTCTCCGTTTTCGCCGTATCCGGCGTGGCCGGTCTCTTCAAACCCGTAATAGTTTCCGCCGCTTCTGAAAAATACGACTTTCGTCATCGCGGTCAGCCCTCGATCTTAAGAATGCTGACCTTGGTGTAGGGCTGCCTGTGCCCCGCCTTTGTTTTTTCGTTCTTTTTGGCTTTGTAGGTGAAGACGTAGATCTTCGGTCCCTTGGCGTTCTTCAGGACCTTGGCCGTGACCCTGGCTCCTTCGACAGTCGGCGTTCCGGCCTTGAAGCCGTTCGCGCCAGAAACCGCCATTACGCGGTCAAAGACGATCTCGCTCTCCTCTTCGGCATCGAGCTTCTCGACGAAGATGGTATCGCCTTCGCTGACCTTGTACTGCTTTCCGCCCGTTTCGATAACTGCAAACACGAAAAGCACCTCGCTTTCTCAAAGACTCGCTGACAATACGGCGCCGCGCAGACGCGCGGACTTACTGGCCGATCTCAAGCGGCGTAATATTATACTATTGTTTTTCCGGAAAGTCAATACTTTTTTAAAAAAAGATTGTTCGGTGTATATTTTTTCCGGTCAGATGAAGGGGCGCCTGTCGAGTACGAGCCTCAGCGGTCTTGACGTTCTTATCTTTCCCGGCAGGGCGGTCTGAAGCTCGGCGAGGCAGCAGACCGATCCGAAGAGCATGTGCAGGTCGTTGAAGGCCTCGTCTCTTTCGGGATCGATCGAGTTCATCATTCCGACATATCTCTCCGCGAATCCCTCCAGCCTCTCCTTGCCCTCGTAAAATCTGTGCGGAGTCTGCCTCATCGCCCTCGAGAGTGAGTAGACGACGTCGACGTCGATAAATCCGGGACGTTTTATTAGATTGCCGTATTCAGGGTTCCCGACACCCTTGTCGATGAGAAAGATGCAGGTGTCGATGATCTTTTCGGGGTATCTCAGCGGACGCCGTTCATATTCGTGATTGAAAATGTAGTGGAAACCCCCGGCCATGTATCTGTGCATGCCGCCCCGCTTAGGCTCGCCGTTTTTCGCATAGTAGAAGAAGCCGTATTCGGGATCCGAATGCTCCCACATCCAGTCGAAATACCAGTCGGTCCATTCGGGAAAGATCATCCCGGTGTTGACGAGGCAGGGAAGTATCCCGGCGCCCTTGTGGGATTCGGGCCAGGGATTCTGCCAGTCGACTTCGTTTTCCAGGAAACGGCAGAGGCCCTCCTTCGTCAGTATCCCGTCGAGCGCGGAGCATCTGTAAAGCGGAGAGGCGTCGAAGAGCTCCAGCGCCGCCGTGCAGTGGGCGGTGGTGTGGATGGTGTGATGGGTCGGCTCGCTGAACATGCCGGTCTCAGGGTCCTGCATGCTCCGGAGGATCCGCACCCATTCGGCCCGCTCGCCCGGATCGCGCGGGAATTCGCCGATCGTGTATATGATGTTGGCGGCGTCGGCGCATCCGTATTCGTTTCTGCCGGTATCACGGCCTTTCCCGTTGTCCCACAGCCATCTTCTGTAGTCGCCCTGGGCGATCCTGTGTCTCGAGACGCATTCCGCTATGCGTTCGATCAATCCGTCAATGTATATGGGTTCCATTTTTGCCTCACCATGTCCTTTGTATTTTCACGGGGCCGGTTCAACCGCCGGCACCGGATGCTTCCGACATTCATATTATATATCAAAAGCACCTTCCGAATCAACAAAAACTTTCCGGAGTGGCTCGCGAAGATCGCAAATCTTATTGACAAAACATCCCTCGGGATGTATTATTATAAGCGAAAAGAAGAAAACAAAGGGTAAGACCGGGCATTTCCGCGGTCAATAACATAGTGTGGATATGATGAAAAAGAAGCAGTTTTTTTTGAAATACCGTCCGCTCTCAGGGGCATGCCGCGCAGGATCGGCGGGCGGAAAAGCTTCAACCGGGCTTGTAAGGAGCATTGCCGTGTTTTTGACAACGGCAGTGATCGTTCTCTCCTTCTTTTCCTGTTCGGGCGGGAAGCCGGCAGAAACCGAAGAACCGGGAACGACCGCTGAGGCCGTCGCCACGACCGCAGCGCCCGAAACCGGCCCAGCATT
>ONVJ01000111.1 GCA_900321265.1 uncultured Eubacteriales bacterium | reverse complement strand
CCGGTGTGGCAGGAAGAGAAATACAAGCTCATGGCAGAAGAGTTCCCCTGCAGGATACACATCGTCTCAGACGATCCCGACGGTCTGCGGGGAGTCGACGTCGACAAGATGCAGAAGGCGTCGAGGGCGGTGTCGAAGGTGTTCAAGCCCTACAGGGACGCGATAGAGTCAAAGCACCAGTGGACGATCGCCGCCCTTCCGTCGGAGGCCTGGGCAAAGAAGGTCTTCCCGGAGCTTAAGAAGCAGCAGGCGGTCGAGGCCCTCTGGAAGGCCATCCTCGACGCGGTGTTCGTAAGAGACGACCCCGACTGCGACCCGGTGCTCGAATGGTACCGCCACAACGAGGACCTGAGGCAGCGCTGCGAGTGGCTCAACAAAAAGAAGTTTGAATATCTCACCTACAAAAGCTCGAACGGCACCGATTTCCGCTGCGATCTCATCCCCGAGGGAATCTGGTGCGGCGGCGGCGAGACCACACAGAAGGGAATATACTTCAATCCCAACATGCCGACCGAGGAGATCTTCACCTCGCCGAAGGCCGGAGCCTGCGAGGGGACCCTCGTCTCCACGAAGCCACTGTCCTACCGGGGGAATCTTATAAACGGTTTCTCGATAAGATTTGAAAAAGGGCGCGCCGTCGAATGGCACGCCGAAGAGGGAGAGGAGCTTCTGGGGAACATCATAAAGACCGACGAAGGCTCGGCGATGCTGGGAGAGCTCGCGCTCATACCCTGCAGCAGCCCGATAAGCAGGAGCGGGATACTCTACTACGAGACCCTCTTCGACGAGAATGCCTCCTGCCACGTCGCCCTCGGAACCGGCTTCCCCGACTGCGTCGAGGGACACGGCGAGAGGACGCTTGAGGAATGCCGCGCGCTGGGCATAAACAACAGCCTCGTGCACGTCGATTTCATGATCGGCGCGCCCGACATGGAGATCACAGGCTGGAAGAAGGGAAGAGCCACCCCGGTATTCAGGAACGGCGAGTGGGCGTTCTGAAAATTGAAATTAGAGGCTGTTACGAAACCCGCGCACGAGTTTCGTAACAGCCTCTTTAATATTTGCGGCCCTTATCGGGAGTTACTCTTTGTAGGGCATCAGCCTTACAAACTTCCCGTCGCTGCCGAAGGTATATACCGATCTGCCCGAAAAGCCTGTAGCTCCGTCGGTGCTGCGGAAGACGACGCAGGGCTCGGCGACGTATTCGCCTTCCAGCACCCCGCGGATCACGTAGCTGAAGCTGACCGAGAACTGAGTCGGAACGGGCTCGCCGTTTTCGTCGGTATTCGCGGCGACGTAAAATCCGCCGGTGATTCGCCTGCCGGAGCAGGACAGATTGAATTTTTTTCTGTCATTATTTGGGAAACAGGTGAAGAGAGCGCCTGTGGGGATAAAATCGTTTATCTGATAAAAGCCGCCTTCGCCGTCTGTCCACCCCGAAACGGTGACCGTCACCGTCAGATTGTAAGACTGACCGATCTTAAAGTCAACTTTTTTTTGGACCGTCAGTTTCCTGTTGCCCGCCTCCTTTTCTGCCTCCTCAAGACTTTGCGGATAGAAGACGCGGACTCCGGTCTCTCCGGTATACGACTTTACCGTAAGGCTCTCGAACTCTGTTTTCGAGAGTGTCACCGACTGCGACTGTCCCGCCCTCAGCGTTATTGTCTTTTCGGTCCCGTCGATCGTATAAACGATCTTCGCGGCTTCAGGCAGATCGGAGGGCAGATAATAACGCAGGTACGCCGAAAGACCGGGCAGCGCGAATTTCGATACTCCGCCTCTCAGAAGATACTTCACCATCTTTTCGGCGGTCCCGCGGCTGGTCCTTGACGCAGACAGCAGCGCGAGACCGGTAAGTTCCGCCGTTTCGGTACCGTCTGAGCCCCGAACGAATACGGTTTCAGCGATGCCGTCCCCGTCCTCGTCACTATAGGTCACGACCTTGGCAAGGATGCGGTTTGCGGAGCTGTTGTCGCCGCAGACGGCGTAGGCGAGCGCGAGGAAGAGCTTTCCTTCGGTCGGATACTCCTTCAGCTCTTTGGCAGCTTCATCGATCTTCCCGAGCACCGGCTCTCCGTAGGCCGCGAGGGCGGCGAGCGTCGCCGCGAATTCGGTCCTGTCAGGCTGTTCACGGGACAGAAGAGTTTTGCTGAGCGCGGAGGAAAAATCATAGCCCGACAGTATCTCGGGACAGGAGGCGAGCAGCTCGGCCAGAAGCTTCACGCTTCCGTCCGAATATCTGAAAAGCGCGGGATACTGTTTTTTCCGGGCAGCGTCGTATCTGATATAGGCGCTGATGTCCGACGGGACGGTAAGATTCTGATCGGTGCCGTAGGTCTGTTTTTCGGCTTTTACCGATACGGATCTCGCCGCGATCGCGTCGAGCCGTTCGCCGCCCGCGCGGCGCAGAACGCCGATGATCTCGTCGTATATATCCGAGGGGTTCCTGT
>ONVJ01000216.1 GCA_900321265.1 uncultured Eubacteriales bacterium | reverse complement strand
GGAGAGGACAGCCATTTGACTGTCCGTCCTCTCCGAGGGCACTGTAAAACTGAAACATCCTTATGAGGCTGCAAAAAAACTCGCTACGCGAGTTTCTCAACGAGCTGACGAGCAATTGAACAGGAGGAGAGACAAATGAAAAAAATGATCAGTTTTAATTATTTCAATCATATTAATAAGCATTTGTGTTGTTCATAGTAATGCCAGCGAAAGCAATGAGACTGAATTGCTTGCGTTATTCAATGACATGGGCATTAGATCTGAGGCTTTGGTTGAGGGAAAATACCCGGAAGGAGTCTTTGATAAATATGAAACTTATGAAATGCGAATTAACGAACCGAAAATACTCGCCGAAGAAACCCGCGACGGAAAGATATCCGCACGTAAAATGAACACTGAAAAATTTTTGTCTTTTTATAATGAGGTGTTCATAGAGGAGATATCAACCAGTCTGTTGCCGTCGAAAGAGGCTCCACTGGCAAGAAGCGGTGTTTTTGAATATGACGGCATTTTTTACCAGATGGGAGGCTTTGTAGGAATTCTTCGTGAATTGTACATCGGTTCAGACGCTGAAAGCTGTGTTTCTTATGCATACGGATATAATGAATCCGTCCCGTACGATGAATTAAGCATAAATGGGAACGAGGCGATTATGAAACTCACTCTATGGGAGCCAAACGTGACCGGTGGCATTTATCTGGGACTTCGCAAGTTAGGCAGTTATACAGTTACTTTTCTTAAAACGAGCAGCGGCTGGAAAATATCCGGCGGATCTTTCACAAAGTTATTGGGGTTCACAAAATCCAGCACAATAGTTAACCCTTCCACCGGAGACAGACTGCCGACTTTATTAGTGCTCTTGACTCTCTGCGCTGCTACGTACATCATTATACGAAAAAAGGTAATCTAAAAGCGTTTGAACACCATAGATTTGAATCAATAAAACCATCTCAGCGTCATAAATTCGAATTCTCCATCTCCGCCATTTTCCTGGCGAGGGTTTAAATCTTACGTCTGAGATTTGTTTTGCACGGCGTTTCTCAGTCCGTTTATTGCGAGTTTCGCACTTGTGATGCGTCAGTTGCTTGCCGCCGCACGACAATGCGGAAGCGGTCAAAGCCCGCATCCCTGTCATAATCATTTCAAAATACACGGAGAGGACGGACATCTGACCGTCCGTCCTCTCCGGGAGCAATGTTAAACTAAAACATCCTTTTGAGGACCGCCCTGAAGGCGGTTCTTTTGATTATATAAGCCCGAGCGTGTCCTTGGGGTTGTCGGCGGCCCTGACTTTTTCGGCGGCTTTCAGGATCACGCCGTTTTCGTCGATGAGGTAGGTCGTTCTGACGACGCCGAAGGAGGTCTTTCCGTAGAGTTTCTTTTCCTGCCAGACGCCGTAGGCCTTTATAACATCGAGGCCGGGGTCGGAGAGAAGGATGAAGGGAAGACCGTATTTTTCCTCGAATTTCTTGTGGGACGCGACGCTGTCCCGGCTGACGCCGATCACCTCGGCGTCTTTTTCACGGAAGAGGGGGTATAGATCCCGGAAGGAGCAGGCCTGGGCCGAACAGCCCGAGGTCATATCCTTCGGATAGAAGTAAAGAACGACCTTCCGGCCTCTGAAGTCTGAGAGGCGGCGGGTCACCCCGTTCTGGTCGGGGAGCGAAAAATCGGGAGCCGGTGTTCCTTCTTTCAGCATTATCGTTATCCTCCGTTATTCCTTTTTCAGCGCCATGCCGGCGAGTATGTCGCAGAGCTCTCCGTAGCCGATGCCAACGGCAGCCGCCTCCTGCGGGAGGAGCGATGTGGGAGTCATCCCGGGCAGCGCGTTGACCTCGAGACAGTAGAAGCGCCCGTCGTCGGAGAGTATGAAATCGGCTCTGCCGTACATATCCATCCTCAGCGAACGGAAGGCGAGCAGCGCGAGCCGCTCTATCTCTGCGGTCTCATCAGCGGTCAGCGGAGCCGGGCAGATCTCGACGGTCGCCCCGCTCTGGTATTTGTTCTTATAGTCGTACCACCCGTTCTTCGGGATGATCTCGACGGGCGGGAGGGCCCGGTCGCCGAGAACGGCGCAGGTCAGCTCGCGTCCGCTGATAAGCTTTTCCGCCAGCACCGAGCTTTCGTACCTGCCTGCCGCGGCAAGGGCGCCGTCAAGCTCAACTTCGGTGAAAACACGGCTGACGCCGACGCTCGAGCCGCAGGATTTCGGCTTGATGACGCAGGGGAGACCGACCTCGGCAAGTATCCGCGAGGCGGCTCCGGTGTCGCGCGCGTCGACCGAGATCCCCTCGGGGACCGGCACCCCGGCGCCCGACATCATATGCTTCGCGATGTCCTTGTCCATCGACAGCATCGCGCCGAGATACCCGGTGCCTGTGTAGTGCCTGATCCCGAGGCAGTCGAGAGTCGCCTGCAGCATCCCGTTCTCACCGATCGACCCGTGCAGCGCGAGAAAGACGGCGTCGGCGGCGCGGCAGAGATCGATGATCCCCGGGCCGATATATGCCTCCTGTCCTCCCGCGGACGCCTTAACGGCGTCGAGATCGGGCTCCTGCTGCTTTACCCCGGGGATCGGGAAGGGATCGGTGCCGAAGAGCTCGGCTGCCGGTCTGCCGTCTGTTCCAAGGTAGAGATCGGCGAGAGCCACCGAATGTCCGTTTCTGACCAGCGCGTTGGCGATAAGCGCTCCGGAAACCAGCGAGACGTCCCGCTCGGGGCTGAGTCCGCCGGCAAGTACTGCGATCTTCATGTCATTTTACTTCTTTTCTTAATTACTTCGGTTATCGGGTGCGACTCAGACGTCTGCCTCCGCCATGTACTTCTTCGCGTTCTCGGCGATGAAGATCTTTCGCGCGGGGAGGTTGTTGCCCAGCAGTATGTCGAAGATTTCCTCGGTTGCAGCCGCGTCGGCGGGGGTTACGGCGATCAGCCTGCGCGTAGCGGGGTTCATGGTCGTCTTCCACATCATCTCCGGCTCGTTCTCGCCGAGTCCCTTCGAGCGCTGCAGCGTATACTTTTTGTCGCCGAGCTTCTTCAGGATCTCGGCTTTTTCCGCCTCGTTGTAGGCGAAGTATGTCTCGTCTTTGCAGGTTATCTCAAAGAGTGGCGATTCGGCAATGAAGACCTTCCTCTCCCTCAGCAGGGTGGGAAGGAGGCGGTAGAAGAGGGTGAGGAGCAGGGTCCTGATCTGGAAGCCGTCCTCGTCGGCATCGGTGCAGATGATGATCTTCGCCCAGCGGAGATCGCCGAGACTGAAGGTGGCAAGGTCGTTGTTCTTGACCTTGACGCTTTTGTCGAGCTCGACTCCGCAACCGATGACGCGGAGCAGATCGACGATTATCTCGCTGTCGAATATCTGCTTGTAGTCGCTCTTCATGCAGTTGAGCGTCTTGCCCCTGACGGGTATGATGGCCTGAAACTCGGCCGCCCGGCCGAGCTTGCAGGAGGTCAGCGCCGAGTCGCCCTCGACGATGTAGAGCTCGCGTTCTGCGGGATCCTTCGAGCGGCAGTTGACGAATTTTTCGACTCTGTTGGCGACGTCGATCGTCCCGGTCAGCTTTTTGCGTATATCGATCCTCGTCTTCTCGGCGTTCTCGCGGCTGCGCTTGTTGACCAGCATCTGGGCCGCGATCCGGTCTGCGTCGGTCTTGTTTTCGGTGAAATAGATCTCAAGCTGCTTTTTCAGGTATTCGGTCAGCGACGACTGTATGAACTCGTTGTTTATCGCCTTTTTCGTCTGGTTCTCGTAGGAAGCCGACGTCGAATGGCTGCTGATAACGATCACGAG
>ONVJ01000036.1 GCA_900321265.1 uncultured Eubacteriales bacterium | reverse complement strand
TATCAACGACAGCGACCGGATCTCGCGCGAAATGCCAGAGGAAAATCCGGACCGCTCTCTCGATCCGGCGTCCGGGGAGGCTCTCGCCGCCTGGGAGAAAGAAGAGGAAGATGCGCCGGCTGAGAAAACCGCCGACGGTGAGAGAACAGTGGATGACAGCACTGAGGAAGATGAGCCTGAGATCCGCATAAGGCTGCCGAAGATCTGCTTCGTCCTTTTCGGCGCCGCCGGAGTCGCGCTGATCTTTTATCTGATCTCGCTGGCAAGTCCCGCCTTCGCCGACTGGTTCTGCAGATATCCCGCCGGAGGAGTCAGGGCTGCGCTTGCCTTTCTGACCTCCGCGATTCCATTTTCGCTTGCGGAATTCCTCATTATACTGCTTCCGGTCATATTCGTATACGTCGTCGCCTTCGGCATAAGAAAGTATGTCGGAAGCTGGCGCAACGCCGGAGTCTTCGCGCTGACCGTCCTGTCGGTCGCCTCGCTTCTGTTTACTCTCTTCGTCTTTACTCTCGGGACGGGCTACCGCGGGACCACGCTGGACACGAAGCTTGATATCGAGAGAAAAAAGGTCTCGGCGGACGAGCTGAAACAGACCGCGCAGATCCTTGTAGACCGGCTGAACGCCGAGCGGGAGGAGACGGGTTATCTTGGGGACGGGTTCTCGGTAATGCCCTGCAGCTACGAGGAACTGAACCGACGGCTCAACGATGCCTACCGCTCCGCCGCGGGAGAATACGGATTTATCCAGAGCTTCAGATCGAGGGTCAAGCCCGTCATGCTCAGCGAGCCCTGGACATATACCCACATCACCGGAGTATACACATATTTCACAGGCGAGAGCAATCTCAACGTCAACATGCCGGCATATACCATCCCCTTTACCGAAGCCCACGAAATGGCGCACCAGAGAGGGATTGCCAGGGAGGACGAGGCGAATTTTGTCGCCTTCCTGGTATGCATAAACTCAGACGATCCATATATCAGATACAGCGGATATCTGAATATGTTCGAATATGTCGCGTCGCCGCTCTATTCGGCCGACGCCGACGCCTACCGCGCGCTCTGGAGCAGTCTCGATCCCGACATCAGGGGGGAGATGACGGCATACAACAAATTCTTCGAGAAATACAGGAAGAACGTCGCGGCGACCGTCAGCAGCGCGATCAACGACACCTATCTCAAGTCGCAGGGGACGGTCGGCGAGAAGAGCTACGGGCTCGTCGTCGATCTTGCCGTAGCTTACTACAGAGACTCCTTCGGCGGACAGAACTGATTGCTTCAGTGAATAAACGCGGGGGTGTTAAGGAACCCGGAAAACGGGTTTCTTAACACCCCTGTTATTTTTTTTGGGGGGGGTTACCACTCCGCTACCGTGCCGTCGTGGTTTCTCCATACTGGATTTTTCCAGCCGTGCTCGCGTGTCTTTTCGATCAGAAGCTTTTCGTTGACTTCGATTCCGAGGCCGGGGGCAGACGGGATCTTCACCTTCCCGTCCTTGTATTCGAAGACGCCGGGATTCTTTATATAGTCGAGCAGGTCGCTTCCCCGGTTGTAGTGTATCCCGAGGCTCTGCTCCTGAATAAAGGCGTTCGGAGTGCAGGCGTCAAGCTGCAGGCAGGCCGCCAGCGCCACAGGCCCGAGAGGGCAGTGAGGGGCGACGGCCATGTCGTATGCTTCGGCCATTGCGGCGATCTTTCTGACCTCAAGGATCCCCCCCGCGTGCGAGAGATCGGGCTGGATTATGTCGAGGACGCCCTGTTCGAAGATCTTTTTGAAGTCCCATCGGGTGAAGAGCCGCTCGCCCGCGGCGATCGGAGCCGACGTGTATTTCGCTATTTCCCGGAACGACTCGTAATTCTCCGAAAGGACCGGCTCTTCGATGAAGAGCAGACGGAACCGGTCAAGCTCCCGGGCGAGTATCTTTGCCATGCTCTTGTGCACCCTGCCGTGGAAATCAAGGGCGATCCCGAAATGCTCTCCGCAGCTTTCCCTGACGGCGGCGACACGCTCCAGGACGCCGTCGACCTTCTCGTATGAGTCGATGTAGTGCATCTCGGCGGTGGCGTTCATCTTGATAGCCTTGAAGCCGAGGTCCTTCTGCTCCTTTGCCGTCTTCCCAACGTCGTCGGGGCGGTCTCCGCCGATCCAGCCGTAGACGTCGATATCGCTCCGGCATTTTCCTCCCAGGAACTCGTAGACAGGCATGCCGTAGAATTTTCCCTTGATGTCCCAGAGCGCCTGCTCGATGCCCGATATCGCGCTCGATATGATCGCTCCGCCGCGGTAGAAGGCTCCGCGGTAGAGGACCTGAAAGATGTCCTCGATCTCACGCGGGTCTCTTCCGATGACGTAGGGCATCATCTCGCGGACGCAGGCTTCGACCGTCGAGGCCTTTCCCTCGATCACAGGCTCGCCCCAGCCGCATATCCCCTCGTCGGTCTCAAGCTTCAGAAAGAGCCATCTGGGCTCGACCTGATATGTTTTGAATTCTGTTATTTTCATAAGCGTTCTCCTTTTTGATCCGCTGCCGGGATTACCGGCAAAGGAAGCTGTGCCGACAAGCAATCACTCGCCGCGCGACTGCGTCGTTTTTGCAGGTTTGTCAGCAAAAAGCATGGTTTGGAACGGCAAAAAACGAAGATTCTCGAGGATCTGCGGTATCCCGGCCTCAGATTCAGAGGGGGTGTTAAAAAAGTCCGGCTCTTTTAACACCCCCTCTGGTTTATTCTTTTCCGAAGAGGGAGTCTATCTCTCTGAGGGTGTCCTCCGCAAGCATATACCCGCCTTCGTGACCGACCTGACCGCTGGAAACATAGCCCGAGTAGTGACCGCCCTTCTCGGCTTTTTCGGTCGGAAGATACCCGATCGCTCCGCAGCAGAGCTGCACGAGGAAGGTCTGCCTCGCCGCGCTGCGTGCCCGTATGATGTTGGCGTAGTCGAGGAAGAGCTCAAAGGGATCGGTGGCGAAGGCGACGTCGCCGAGGCGCATCACGTGGACCTCTGTCGGGACGGTCGACACCGTCTTCTGGTAGTCGTACCGCTCGGCGATCCCGGCGTGGACGTGCATCGCGGCGCTGTCGTGGAAGTCGAGCAGCTTTCCTTTATGCGACGCCGCGAACTCTGCGAGCGCCAGTCTCGCATTCTTGTTCTCCTCCTCGGTCACCCGGCGGAGCGGAAGCTGCAGCATGAGGCGCTTATGGATGAACTCCGCCTCTGATACCGGCTCTTTATTCTCAACGTCCTCCTCGTAGACCGCAATGACCTCCGACGCGATCCTTCTTCCGATCGTCCAGGTACCTTTGATGTCGAACATCGACGGATCGGCGTCGCGCAGCGGAGGATTGTCCCTGATGACGTTGGGGTCTTCGATCGGAGTCTCGGGCTCGACCCAGCGGACGAGATCCCTGGGGCATTGGTCGCCGGCGGGAGAGCAGAGAGTGAGGACTTTGAAATCCTCTCCGAAATATCTGCGCAGAAGGATCTTCACCTTTCCCCAGTAGTCGGAGGAGAGAAAATATCTCTGCTCGAGGACCTGGGAAGGGCAGGCGATGTTAAGTATCGCTCCGGTAGGCTTCTTTCCGCCGCCGTATATGAACATCATCTCGATGCCGTTGTCGTTTCCGCCCTCGAGCTCTTTGAAGCTCTCAAGCGAGGTGTCGCCCCACATTTTCGCCGAACCGTCCTTATATACGACGCGGCGGTTCATGCCGACGGCGGCCCGTCCGAACCCGGTCGAATAGGATCCCTCTGAGCGGTTCTTCCAGGCTTCCGCGGCGCACCCGGCCAGCTTCTCAACGATGAATTTTCGGCACTCGCGGGGCGATACGACGTTGTCGGTGAGAAGGTTGCCTTTTCCGTCGACCGGGGCTTCCTTCATGCCGAGATATGTGAAAAGCGCGTCAAGCCCGCCGTCCTCGGTCGATTCGATCTCGAAGGCGGTATGGGTGTGCGTCGCGTTGATCATAAGTCCGGCGGGATCGAAATCGGGGAGGAGCTCCGCGAGCCGTTCCCTGACCGATTCAACGACGTCGCCGTTGACATGCGTCTGATCGACCGAGCAGAGGATCGCCTGCTCCTTTCCGCTCTCGATCGCGAGCGCGGTCGCGGTGAGAGGAGTCTCGACGTACTGGGAGATCCTGGAGTAGAACTGTCCGGGAATGCTTACCCGCCCGTCCGGAGTGATGTCTGTCTCGTTCCAGCCGAATCTGAGTTTTTCTGCCATTTGTTATATCGCTCCTGTTGGTTTATTTATCATTTTCATTCTGGCCGCGAAATGCTCCCCGGCAGCCTGAGGCTGCGCCGGGCAGCGGTCTGGCGCCGTCGTATCAGGCTTCAGGAGCCTGATACCGGTCCTTCTGCGGTCCCGTCGTATCCGGCTCCGCCGAATACCGAGTATTTGGTATCGAGCCTGACCGCGGTGACCGCGCCGAAACGGCTTACCGCCTCGGTGATGTCAAACTGTTCCTTGTAATAGTAGGCGTCTTCCTTATATCCGCTGTGCGCGTTGACGAAGAGTGTCCCGAAAAGGAAGAGGAGGGCGGCGGCGGCGATGCCGCCTATCCGCAGCGACCATCTCATCGGATAGACCTTGAAGGTCTTTCTTCCGAATACCGCGTAGAGTATGAAGGGAAGGGTGAAAAGCAGCACCGTGATGAAGTTCTTGAAGATCAGCGGGACCGCCGATCTGCGGAAGAGCGACGCCGCCTCGCCGGTCCAGGGCGCGCCCCAGCTGAGATATGTCTTTGAGAATTTGAAATAGATCAGCTGAAGAATGAAGCAGAGGGTCGAGAGTCCGAGGATCGACAGCGACACCGCGTAGTTGACCTTTTCAGAGCCTGTGAGCGATCCTGCCACCGAAACGGCGAAGCCCGCCGAAAAGCCGAACAGGACGGCATATACGAAGAAGGTACCTCCCGGCATCCCCTCGGCGGCGATATGCAGGACCAGCTCCAGATAGAGGAACACCGCAGGGAAGAAGACGAGCTGCAGCCAGTTGTTGAGCCGGATGATCTCCGGGTCCCTGTCGGAGGGGCGTCTTCTCGCATTGCGCTTTTTTTCTGTGTTCCGGTAGGATGACGGATCCAGGTTTCCGTACTGCCTTGTGGCCTTTTTTGAATCTGAACTGTTCATTTTCGTCCTTCCGTGAGGAGAGCGGGCTTATTTGTGATAGAGCTTTTTTGTCTGATAGACGGGTTCGGTGGTCAGATGAACGCCGATCTTGCGCAGGAGATTCTCGTCGACCTGCGACAGTATCACAGTCGAATGGCAGTCGCAGCCGTGCAGGCGGTCGAGCATGTCGACGGCCCGCTCCGCCTCGGGCGAGCTAACGCCGCATACCGAGAGGGCGATCAGGACCTCGTCTGTATGGAGGCGGGGATTGTGGTTCCCGAGATGCTCTATCTTCAGATGCTGGATAGGCGTTATGACGTTCGGCGACAGCAGATGCAGGCTGTCGTCGATGCCGGCGAGCGCCTTGAGGGCGTTGACGAGACATGCCGAGGTGGCGCCGAGAAGGTTGGAGGTCTTTCCGGTGATGATCCTGCCGTCGGCGAGCTGAATGGCGGTAGCCGGCGCGCCGGTCTCCTTTGCCTTGGCAAGGGCGGCGGCGACGACCGGCCGGTCGGCGGTCGACAGTCCCGCCTGCTTCATCTGCAGCTCGTGCTTGTAAATGAGGTCGGGCGGGGCGTTCCCCTCGCGTATCGATCTGAGCGCGCCGTAATAGCGTCTGATTATCTCCTGGTTCGCCGCCTCCCTCACCGCTTCGTCGTTCGTGATGCAGAAGCCTGCCATGTTGACGCCCATGTCGGTGGGGGATTTGTAGGGGCAGGTCCCGTAGATCTTTTCGAAGATGGCGGTAAGGACAGGGAATATCTCAACGTCACGGTTGTAGTTTACGGCGGTCGTTCCGTATGCTTCAAGATGGAAAGGGTCGATCATATTTACGTCCGCGAGATCGGTCGTCGCGGCTTCATAGGCTATGTTCACCGGATGTCTGAGGGGGAGGTTCCAGACCGGGAAGGTCTCGAATTTCGCGTAACCCGCCCTGACGCCCCGCTTCAGTTCGTTGTAGACCTGAGAGAGGCAGACTGCCATCTTGCCGCTGCCCGGTCCCGGAGCCGTAACTACCGCGAGCGGCCTTTCGGTCTCGATGAACTCGTTTTTTCCGTATCCCTCCTCCGAAACGATCCTCTCCACGTCGGAGGGGTAACCGGGTATCGCGTAATGCCGGTAGACCTTTACGCCGAGCGATTCGAGCTTCTCCTGGAAGGAGACCGCCGCCGGCTGGTTCTCGAAGAAGGTGATAACGACTCCTCCGACATAAAGCCCGAAATGGCGGAAGACGTCGATGAGCCGAAGAACGTCGGCGTCGTAGGTGATGCCGATGTCGCTCCGCTTCTTGTTTTTCTCGATGTCGCCCGAATTGATAACGACGATGATCTCGGCCTGGTCCTTCAGCTCGAGCAGCATCTTCATCTTGCTGTCGGGCTCGAAGCCTGGCAGGACTCTCGAAGCGTGGTAGTCGTCGTAGAGCTTTCCCCCGAACTCGAGGTAGAGCTTTCCTCCGAACCTTTCGATCCGTTCCTTTATCTTCTCAGACTGAAGCTTTTTGTACTTGTCGTTGTCAAACCCGGTACGTCCGTCTTTTCCGATCGCCATCTTTCCCGACCTCCCGTTCTCCGATGCCGGCGCGATCCCGGCTTCGGAAATAACATACGGTAATAAACAATAATACTATTATACTCGCTTTCTTCCGCGATTTCAATTGTTTTCGGAAAAACGGCGGAAAAAAAGCAAAATTTTGTTTCCGCCGCCCGCCGGTATGTGAAAACTGACCGATTTGTTGTTATATCCGGTTTGCAGCACCCGGTTTTTCGGTGAGATTTACTATTGATTTTTTTGTAAAAAAGGTGTATAATAATACATTATACAAAAACATCCCGTCCGTGTTCCTGGGGCAGAGGCCCAATTCATCCGGGGCATGGGTGTTTTGTCTTTTTCCGGGAGAGATCCCGGAGGACAAAGATCGAAAGGAGAGGGAAAAAGTGACTTCTTCCATTCTTTTCGTGGTCCTTGCGGCAGCGGTCATAGCTCTCGGCTATGCGGCCTTCAGCTTTTTCAGGGTAAAGAAGCTCGACGAGGGGACCGACAGAATGAAGGAGATAGCCTCGGCTATCAGGATCGGCGCCAACGCCTTCGTTATCTATGAACTTAAACTCATCGCGATAGTCGCCGCCGCGGTGTCGGTCATCATCGCGATACTCGTATCTTGGCAGGCGGCCGTCGCCTTCCTGCTCGGCGCGACGATGAGCGAGTGCGCCGGCTTTATCGGCATGAAGATCGCGACATACGCGAACGTCAGGGTCACGAACAGGGCGAGAGAGACAAAGAAACTCGGTGACACCCTGAAGGTCGCCTTCCGCGGCGGCTCGGTCATGGGCCTCTGCGTCGGCGGCTTCGCGCTTCTCGGCATCTTCATCGTCTATATGGTCTTCGGACTCGGCCTCGGACAGATCGAGGACATCGTAAAGTCATCCCACGAGGCGGCGAAGGATAACAGCCTCCTTCACCTCGTGCTGCCGGCATATAGCCTTAAGACTACCTTCACGATGACGGTATCGGGCTACGCCCTTGGATGCTCTGTCATCGCCCTCTTCAACCGCGTCGGCGGAGGCATCTACACCAAGGCCGCCGACATGGGCGCAGACCTCGTCGGCAAGACCGAGGCTCACATCCCCGAGGACGATCCCCGCAACCCCGCCACCATCGCCGATAACGTCGGCGACAACGTCGGCGACGTCGCCGGACTCGGCTCCGACCTGCTCGAGAGCTATGTCAGCGCGATACTCTCCTCCGCGATCCTCGCGGCAGAGCTCTTCTGCAAGAACGTCTTTGCCGATTCCGAGCTTCTCCGCGGAATGCTCTACTTCCCGGTAGTGTTCGCCGGAGGCGGCATCATTGCCTGCGCGATAGGCATCGCCTCGCTCCTCGTCAGAAAGAAACTGTCAAGCGATCCTCACCGCGAGCTCAACCTCGCGACCTGGATCTCGGCGGCTCTCTCGATCCTCTGCGCCGTCGGATTCTCATATCTCTTCTTCGGAAAATACTCGGGCGTCGCGTCGGGCGTCGCAGGCCTCAGCGTATTTGACACCGTCGAATTCAAGGCTGGCTGGGTCTCCCCGGCGATCTCCGCCGCGATCGGCATCATCGCCGGCATCGTGATCGGTATCATCGCCGAATACTACACCAGCTATGACTTCAAACCCACGAAGAAGATATCCGAGGCTTCGATCGACGGCCCCGCCCTCACCATCACCCAGGGCCTGGCTCTCGGCATGAAGTCCTGCATGTTCCCCTGCGTCATACTCGGCATCGCTATCTACAGCGCCTACGTCGTCGCGGGAATGTATGGCATCGCCATAGGCGCCCTCGGAATGCTCTCCTTCGTCGCCACGACGGTCTCGGTCGATACCTACGGCCCGATCTCGGACAACGCGGGCGGCATCGCCGAGATGAGCTTCCTCGATCCCGAGGTACGCGCCATCACCGACAAGCTTGACAGCGTCGGCAACACCACCGCCGCGATCGGCAAGGGATTCGCCATCGGCTCCGCCGCTCTCGCGACGATGTCGATGATGTCCTCCTACCTGTTCGCGACGGCGCCCGAAGTCGCCGACATAGCAAGGGGAGCCCTCGATTCGATCGCTCTCAACATCATCAAGCCCCTTACCCTCGCCGGAGCCATAGTCGGCGCCGCAGTCCCCTTCATGTTCTCGGGCATGCTGATCGAAGCCGTCGCCAAGGCCGCCAGAAGGATGGTCGACGAGGTCAGACGTCAGTTCAAGGAGATCGCCGGACTGCTTGAGGGCAAGGTCCTTCCCGACTACAAGACCTGCATTGAGATCTCCTCAAAGGGAGCTCTCTCCGAAATGAAGTTCCCCGCTGTCATCGCGATAGCCTTCCCCGTGGTCTGCGGCCTTCTTTTCGGCGCCGAATTCGTCGCCGGCCTCCTGCTCGGAGCGACGATCTCGGCAATAATGCTCGCGCTCTTCACCGGTAACTCGGGCGGAGCGTGGGACAACGCCAAAAAATACATCGAGACAGGCGCGATCAAAGGCCACGGCAAGGGAAGCCCGGCCCATGACGCCGCCGTCGTCGGTGACACAGTAGGAGATCCGCTCAAGGACACCGTAGGTCCGTCCCTTGATATCCTCATCAAGATCATGTCGGTCGTTTCGCTTGTGACCGTCGTGGTATTCGATAAGTTCAATCTGATAGACTGGATCACAGGACTTCTTGGCTGATTTCCCGCACAATATTCCCGGGAGGCGACTCCCGGGACATTTTATGAAAAAATGCTGCTGGGAAAATACATCAACAAATACTACGCCAGATACTGGTATTTCTTCCTGATCGGTATAATTGCCCTTGTTTCTCTTGACTATGTCCAGCTCTTCGAGCCCGAATTTCTCGGGCGGATAGTGGACGAACTCTCGGGAGAGGGCGAACCCGACAGGAATCTCATCATATCCCTCTGCGGAAAGCTTCTCATCGTCGCCGGAGTCATGTTCGCCGGAAGGATGGCATGGAGATACACCCTCTTCAACGCCTCCTCCCGCATCGAGGCCGGCCTCCGCCGTGAGATGTTCCTCAAGGCCGAGCGGCTTTCCCAGGGATACTATCACACCACAAAGACCGGCTCAATAATGTCCTGGTTCACGACCGACCTCGAGACTATCGAGGAATACACCGGGTTCGGGACGGTCCAGATGGTCGACGCCTTCTTTCTCGGAATCCTCGTCATCGTGAAGATGTTCAGGCTGGACTGGGCGCTCGCCGCCTTTTCGATGATACCGATGATCCTCATTATCGTTTGGGGCGGCCTCGTCGAGAAGTTCATGGCGCTCAAATGGGAACAGAGGCAGGAGGAATACGACCGTCTCTATGACTTCACCCAGGAAAACTTCACCGGGATCCGCGTCATCAAGGCCTTCGTCAAGGAGACGAGCGAGATCCATGCCTTCGCGAAGGTCGCGAAGAAGAACCGCGACGTAAACGTCTCCTTCGTAAGGGTGTCGGTCCTTTTCGACACCGTCATCGAGCTGATAATCGCCGTCATCCTCTCGCTCCTTCTCGGATTCGGAGGCTGGTTCGTCTGGGCGAAGACCACCGGTGCCCCGGTAAGCGTCTTCGGTCACACGATCGAGCTGTCGGCCGGCGAGCTCATAACCTTCATCGGATATTTCGATCTTCTCATCTGGCCGATGATCGCCCTCGGTTCGCTTGTCACGATGCTGAGCCGCGCCAGGACATCCCTCAAGAGAGTCACCGCCTTTCTCGACGCCAGGGAGGACGTGAAGGATCCCGAAAACGCCGTCGTCCTCGATGAAGTCAGGGGGGAGATCGAGTTTAAAAACTGCTCCTTCAGCTATCCGGGAAGCGACGCTAAGGTCCTTGACGGTATCTCGCTGAAGATCGAGGCCGGAGAGACGGTAGGTGTCGTCGGCAGGATCGGAAGCGGCAAAACGACGCTCGCGACGCTGCTGACAAGGCTTTACAATCTCGAACCGGGCATGCTCTTCATCGACGGGCATGACATCATGGACTGCAGCGTCGCGTCGGTGAGAAAGTCGGTGGCGCTCGTCCCGCAGGACAGCTTCCTCTTCTCGTCGACGGTCGGAGAGAACATCTCCTTCGCCTCGGGCGAGGCTTCGAAAGAAGAGATCGAAGAAGCCGCCGCCTTCGCCGACGTCGCGGACAACATCGCCGGCTTCAGGGACGGATACGACACCGTCACCGGGGAGCGCGGAGTAACCCTTTCGGGCGGACAGAAGCAGCGCGTCGCGATCGCACGCGCCTACCTGAAGCAGTCGCCGGTCATGATACTCGACGACTCGGTCTCGGCCGTAGACCTCGCCACCGAGGAGACCATCCTCGACAACATCCGCGAAAAGAGAGCCGGCAGGACGACGGTCGTCATAGCCTCGAGAGTCTCGACCGTCGCGCATCTGTCAAGGATCATAGTCCTTGCCGACGGAAAGCTCGAGGCCTTCGACACCCACGAAAATCTCATGAAGATCTCACCGACCTATCAGAAGATGGTCTATCTCCAGGAGCTTGAAAAAGAAGTGAAGGGAGGTGCGCGCTGATGGATTTCCAGGAAGAGATCGACGTAAAGGACAAGCTGAAGGGCGACGTTAAGATACCCGCCCCGATCCTTACGCGCAGGATACTCGGGTACGTAAAGCCCGAATGGCTGAGATTCTCGGCTGCCGGACTTCTCATTCTCGTCAACGTTGTGCTGGACATCATCCTCCCGCTCATCACGAAGGCGATCACGCACAACATGACCGAGGGACCGATAGACCTCAGGTATATAATCTCGATGGCGGTCGCCTATTTCGGGATCTGCTTCTTCAACAACATATTCCTCTATATGGAATCGATGGTGCTGCAGAAGGCGGGCCAGACCGTCATATACAACATCAGGAACGATGTGTTCACCCACATCGAGGGGATGAGCCAGAACCAGTTTGCCGAGATGCCGGTGGGATCGCTGGTGACAAGGGTGACCTCATACACCCAGTCGATGAGCGATCTCTTCACGAACGTCCTCGTCAGGGTCATAAAGAACCTTATGACGATCGTCGGCGTCTACGTCATCATGTTCTTCATAAACTGGAAGCTGGCGCTCGTCCTCGTGGCTCCGGTGAGCATAATCTTTGTGTCCTCACTCATCTTCTCGAAATATGTAGGGAAGGCCTTCAGGGAGGAGAGAAAGAATATCTCGGAGCTCAACGCCTTCACGAACGAGAACCTTTCGGGCATGAAGATCACCCAGATCTTCAACCGTGAGAAGAAGAAGGCGGAGGAGTTCGACGAGAAGAACGACGCTCTGCGCAAGTCGCGCTGGAGAGTCATACTCGGGTTCGGCATCTACCGTCCCTTCGTCACCCTCGTCTACATATCGACGGTCGCGCTCTCCTTCAGGCTGGGGCTCACCTTCGGCCTCGAGGCGGCGGCGATAGTCGCCTTCTACCTCTATATCGGAAAATTCTTCAATCCGGTCCAGGAGCTCGCCGATCAGCTCAACAGCATCCAGAAGGCCTTTACAGCCTCCGAGAGGATCTTCAATCTTCTCGACACCGAAGCCGAGGTCAGGGATCTGCCCGACGCCGAGGAGCTCGGAGATGTGAAGGGAAGGATCGAGTTCGATCACGTCTGGTTCGCCTACGAGGGAGAGAACTGGATCCTTAAGGACGTTTCCTTCGAGATCGAGCCGGGCGACACCTGCGCCTTCGTCGGCGCGACCGGAGCCGGAAAGACGACGATACTCAGCCTTATCGTTAGGAACTACGAGATACAGAAGGGCCGGATACTGATCGACGGAAGGGACATCTCGCATATTAAGATCAAGTCGCTGAGGCGCGCCGTGGGGCAGATGCTCCAGGACGTCTTCCTTTTCAGCGGCACCGTCAAAACGAACATATCGCTGCATGACGAGAGCATTTCCGACGAGAGGATCGCCGACGCCTGCAGATACGTCGGCGCCGACAGCTTCATCGAAAAGCTCCCCGACGGCTATGATTCTACCATCATCGAGAGGGGAGAGAACCTCTCTGCCGGACAGCGGCAGCTGCTCTCCTTCGCGAGGACGGTCCTGGCCGAGCCGCGGATCCTGATACTCGACGAGGCGACCGCCAACATCGACACCGAGACCGAGGTCCTGATCCAGAAGTCGCTCGAGAAGATGAGATCGATCGGCACAATGCTCGTCGTGGCCCACAGGCTGTCGACGATACAGCACGCCGATCAGATAATCGTCCTTCAGAACGGCGAGATAATCGAGCGCGGCACCCATCAGGGGCTGCTCGCCGAACACGGATACTACTACAAGCTCTACGAGCTCCAGTTCGAGAACGGACAGCAGGAGTGAAGCTGCCCTTGGGCTACAGGAAAGGAGAAGACAACTGTCATGAAAAAGGATACCGTCTGCGAGACGATGGATGAGCTCAGGTCGAAAAAAGCCTTCCTCTGCGATATGGACGGCGTTATATATCACGGCAACCGGATCATACCCGGAGCGGAAAGGTTCATAGACTGGCTCAAGAGAGAAAACAAAAAATACCTCTTCCTCACGAACGGTTCGGGGAAATCCCCCCGCGAGCTGTCGGAAAAGCTGGCCAGGATGGGCCTTGAGATCACCGAGGACCACTTCTTCACCAGCGCCCAGGCGACGGCCTCCTTCCTGGCCGGACAGTGCCCGGGCGGCAGCGTTTACGCTATCGGCGACCCGGGCCTTCTCAACGCCCTCTACGAGGCGGGCTTCTCGATGAACAGCCACGATCCAGACTATGTCGTCTTCGGAAAGACGACAAATCTGACCTACGCCGAGATCGAGCGCGCCGTCATCCTCGTCCAGCGGGGAGCGCGGCTCATCGGTACCAATTCCGACGTCACCGACCCGGGTGAGTCGGGCATAGTCCCGGCCTGCCGCGCGCTCATCGCGCCGATCGAGATGACGACCGGAAAGAAGGCCTACTACATCGGCAAGCCGAATCCGCTTATGATGAGGCACGCGCTGAAGAAACTCGAGGTCTCGAGGCGCGACGCCGCGATAATCGGCGACCGGATGGACACCGACATCATCGCCGGCATCGAGAACGAGATGGACACCGTGCTCGTTCTGTCGGGAGTAAGCAGTGTTGAAACGGTCGGGGATTACGCCTACAGGCCGAAATTCATCCTCTCCGACGTCGGGGAGATCGCTGCGGACTGAAAAACACACTATCAGGCAGGGGGGCTGTCAAAAAAGCGCGACTTTTTTGACAGCCCCCTGCATAATTGTTAATATTTTGTTAATTCTGCCACACTTTTGCGTCAAAATGTGGCAAATGCCACACTAACACACGTTTTTGTCCATTGACTTTTTTTCTTTTTTGCTTTATACTTTATTTGTATGGTTATGCGCAAAAACCACTCCGGACCGTTGCGGCTTTTTTGTAACGGCTGTAACGCTTTGTCACTTTACTTTTTTTGTCTCTCCGTGATATACTGGTGATACATTATAGGAATTATTATACAGGAGTTGGCGATGGAAAACAGAAATGGTAAAAAACGGCTCCCGGCGTCTGCCGGCAGAATAAGAACAGGAAAAAGATCATTCCTCACCGCGGCATCGGCGATCCTCTCCCTGTCGCTGGCGCTGCTTCTTGTCCTTTCTTCCTGCGGGAATGACAGCTTCTGGATCCACAGTGAACACTCCTTTACACAGAAGAATACCGACCGGAAATATCTGAAGTCTGAGGCGACCTGCCTGTCGAGGGCTGTTTACTACTACTCCTGCGAATGCGGGGAGGCGGGTGAGGAGACCTTCGAGTACGGAGAACCCGGAGCCCACAGCTTTACAGAAAAGAATACCGATCCCGGGTATTTCGTATCCGAAGCGGGAGAGAGGTCGTATTACTCTTATTCCTGCTCGGTATGCGGCGCCCGCGCGGAGGATCTTCTTTTCGAGGTTGATATGCCGGTATGGAGCGGAATCACCGCCGGCGGATTCGAATCTGGCAGCGGGACCGAAGAGGATCCCTTCATCATCGCGACCGCTGAACAGCTGGCATATCTTTCGGAGCTTTCGCTGTCAGAAAAGAGAGTGACCATCGGGAACAGTTATTTCAGACTTGTCAGGGATATAAGGCTCAATGACACCTTTGACTGGGAGAAATGGGGGGAGAGCCCTCCGGAACACGACTGGCATCCGATCGGCTCTGCCCAGGGGAATTTTACCGGCCATTTTGACGGAGGAGGACATGTTATCCGCGGAGTTTATATAGATCTTGACGGCGGAAGCAATTTGGGCCTCTTCGGCGCGGTGAGCGGTTCTGTGAGCAATCTCTGCATTGAGGAGTCGTGGATCAGGGGAGTCGGCCGCGTAGGCGGAATATGCGGATTCTGCAACAGGGGGACTCTTGAAAACTGTCTGTTCGACGGCATCGTGACGGCTTCGGAAGGATCCGGCGCCTCCCAGGGTACGGGGTCGCGGACCTCCGGAGGCATCTGCGGATATGCCGCCAACGGCGTGACTATCAGGAACTGCCAAAACTCCGGTCGAGTTTCAGGAACATCGGAAACCGGGGGGATCTGCGGCGAATGCGATTGGGGAAAGATAGAAAACTGTCTCAACACAGGTGAAGTGACAACAGGGGCAGGAGGCGATTCATGCACCGGCGGGATCTGCGGAAAGATCTCAAAAGGCTCGGTCGCGGACTGCAAAAACTCCGGCATGGTAGACGGTCAGACCTATGCCGGCGGCATATGCGGATACTCTGCCGCTGCCGTTTCGCGCTGCTCCAACACCGGGAAGGTCACCTGCTCAAGTGATAGTTGCGGAGGGATCTGCGGCGCCGGATACGAGATCAGGGAATGCTTCAATACCGGAAATATCAAAGGAAATGACTATACCGGAGGTATTGCGGGAAGATGCAGAAGTATCTGCGACTGCTTTAACACCGGTGAGGTCCGCGGACTGGTCTGTACCGGAGGTATCCAGGGATACATGGAAGGGGACGCCGCCTCAACTGCCAGATGCTACAACGCCGGGGAAGTGCGCGGGGAATACAGTACCGGCTCCCTTTGCGGGGAGGTGGCAATGGGCGTACTTACCGACTGCTGCTATCTTGACGGAAGCGCGACAGACGGATCGGGTCAGGTTCAGTACGGGATCGGCAGCAGCAGACGCGGTGAAAACACACCCGACAAAGATACAAACGGAATAACGAAGAGACTGACTTCAAGCGAGATGTTGCGCGCCGAATCATATCCCGGATTGGATTTTTCCGCGGTATGGTCAGCCGGAGATTCCGCCGGTTCCGGGCTTCCGGTGCTTAAATGGCAGTTCGATCCCGTCGCCGCCGGGCATGTTCATCTGTTTGACAGAAAGCAGCTTAGAGAAGAATACCTGATCTCCCTCGGAGACTGCCATACGCCTTCGGTCTATTATTTCTCATGCGCCTGCGGAGAGAAGGGAGAGGAGTCTTTTGAATACCAGACGCCTCACGATTTCCGCCTTCGCGATACCGGGGACAAATACCTTAAGACTGCCGGGCAGGACGGGAAGCCCTCAGTGTATTATTATAAATGCGCGCTTTGCGGAGATGCCGGGACCGAGTACTGCTACGAGACGCTGCTTCCGTCGGGGACAGCCGTCTGGAACGGCGGTGCCGCTGAGGGCTTCGAGTCGGGGAAAGGGACAAAGAGCGATCCTTATATCATAAAGACCGCGGAACAGCTCGCTTTTCTGGCGGAATCGGTCAGAGGCGGAAACAGTTACAGGGGCAAATACTTCAGGCTCGAATCTGATATATATTTGAATGACAGTTCATACTATGACACCTGGGGATCGTATCATCCCGAGCCGGAAAACGGCTGGACGCCGATAGGAACCGCCGTTCCGGAGAGACCTTTTTCAGGGATTTTCGACGGCGGCGGGCATGCTGTCAGAGGAATGTATTTTTACGAAGACGACACCGGAAATAACAACGGACTCTTCGGATGCATAATCGACGGCGCGATCTCAAATCTTGTCGTTGAAAAATCATGGCTGCACGGCGGCAGTGAAAGCGGCGGGATCTGCGGACGGGCGATCCGCGGTTCTGTAACAGACTGCAGCTTCAGCGGTATCGGCGAACTGAGCGGATCATATAACGGCGGTATCTGCGGTTACTGCCTTGAGACCGCGGTCAGCGGATGCAGCTTCGGAGGGAGTTTTTATGCCGGCGCATACAACGGAGGAATAGCCGGCAGAGCGGAAAACAGCTCTCTGACCGGTTGCAGCGTCAACGCGATCTTTCATGGACGCAACGACGTGGCGGGAGGAATATGCGGCAGTCTGGGAGGAGGCTCGGTCACCCGATGCACAAGCGCGGGAGAGATCAGCGGAGCTGGCTTTTATGTCGGCGGCATATGCGGCGAGATCAAAGCCGGTTCGGTTACCGGATGCGACAACGCTGCCAGAGTGTTTTGCAGTAAAAGCGGAGCCGGGGGTATCTGCGGCAGAAATGCGGGCAGGATCACCCGATGCGGCAACACGGGCGACGTGAGGTCGGCAGCTTCTTCGGGCGGAATAAGCTCCGTCAATGAAGGAAGTATCGCCGAATGCGAAAACTCGGGTATCGTGTACGGTGAAATAAACGTGGGAGGAATCTCGGGGGGAAATCATAAAGGTGAGATCACGGAATGCCGCAACATCGGCATGACGATCGGAGCATATAATGTCGGCGGTATTGCCGGGGACAATAATCAGTCAGGCGGTCAAATAACGAACTGCTGTAATACCGCCAGGGTTTGCGGGATCTCGGGTTGCGGAGGAATATGCGGCAGCAGCTTGGGAGAAATATCCTGCTGCTTCAGTTCGGGGCAGGTCTTCGGCGAATCATCGGTAGGAGGAGTTTGCGGATACATCGGCCTCCCCGGCCTCACAGGTTCGTTCCTGAACTGCTATTATCTCTCGGGCGGCGCGCTGGACGGTGAAAACAAGCCTCAGAACGGCATCGGAAGCGACACTGCGGGCAGCTCTTCGGCGGATATCTCCGGACAGACGTCGGGACTGACAGAAGCACAGATGAGGAACGGGGATTCCTTTGAGGGGTTTGATTTCGCGGAGATCTGGACTATCGGGAAGATCCCCGGGATCGGCACACCGACTCTCAGGTGGCAGGAAGAGTGACCGAGGAGCAACCGAATCTTATGGGGGTGTTAAAAAAGTCGGACTTTTTTAACACCCCCGCTCCTGTCGCGGCCGGGAAGCCGTGACGGATCCTGATTTTTTTGTTGCATTTTTTGATTCTTTATGATATAATTATCACTAACTATTTTTACGCTGCTATAGAGGAAAAGATTATGAAGATCATCGACAAGCACGGAACAGTATATGAATGTCCTCCCGAGGAGGAGCTTCAGGTCATAAGACACACCGCGGCGCACATCATGGCGCAGGCGGTCTCGAGGCTCTGGCCGGAAGCCGATTTCGGCTACGGACCTGCGACCGAAAAGGGCTTCTTTTACGACATCGACCTCGGCGACCGCAAGCTGACCGACGAGGACCTCGCAAAGATCGAGGCCGAGATGAAGAAGATCGTCAAGGAGAACATCCCGATCAGGCCCTTCATCCTCCCGAGAGCCGAGGCCGTCGCCTTCACCGAAAAGAGAGGCGCGAAATACAAGACAGAGCATATCGCCGATCTCCCCGAGGACGCCGAGATAAGCTTCTTTGAACAGGGCGACTACGTCGATATGTGCACCGGTCCCCACCTCTGCTACACCAAGGCACTGAAGGCCTTCAGGATCACCCAGCAGTCGGGCGCCTACTGGAAGAACGACGCGACGAAGAAGATGCTGACCAGGATCAACGGCGTCGCCTTCCGCACACCCGAGGAGCTCGCCGCGTGGGAGAAGGAGCAGGAGGAGGCCAAGGCCAGGGATCACCGCCGCATCGGAAAGGAAATGGGCCTCTTCATGACCGACGATCTCGTCGGCAAGGGCCTTCCGATGTTCCTCCCCAAGGGATATACCGTATGGCAGGAGCTTGAGAACTATATCAAGGAGAAGGAGCGGAAGCTCGGCTACGATCACGTCCTCACCCCCTGCGTAGGCTCGGTACAGCTCTACAAGACCTCGGGCCACTGGGATCACTACAAGGACAACATGTTCCCGGCGATGGAGGTCGAAGGCGAGTCCTTCGTCCTCAGACCGATGAACTGCCCGCACCATATGATGATCTACGCCAGCCG